>NZ_JBBEBZ010000226.1:0-10023 GCF_040882075.1 Nitriliruptor sp. | reverse complement strand
CAGCCGCTCGGTGTCGGCGTCGCGCGGGAAACGTCTCACGCTGCCGCCCCGCCCGGCTTCACGTCGATGGTTCGCCTCAGCGACCCACACCGACGAGGATGGCGGTCAGGGCGATGAACTGCGGGACGGCGATCAGCAGCAGGTCGCGCCGCCAGGCTGCCGTCAGCCGGTTGGCGAGCGACTCGAGCTTGCGGTCGACCTCGACGCTCTGACGATCGAGGGCCGACTGCGTGACGACCGCACCGACACGGTCCACGACCATCGCCGCCTCATCCACGCCGATCGCCTCCTCGAGCGATGCCTGCCAAGCGCTCAACGCCTGGCGTTCGCTGACCATCGTGGACCTCCGGACCGCCGTGCGCAACACCGTACGGCCCGGTGCGACAGACCCGAGGACGGCGACCGCGCGGCTGTGGACGACCGCCCGCTTCGTGTTCAGTTGGTCGCGCGATGTCGCTGATCTCCCAGGACTGTCGAGTCCGACGGTCACGCGCAGGCGCAGTGCCCGTATGCTGACGACGTCGGGTAGGAGGTGATTGTGGTGCTCGAGCGACCGGAAGCGCGCGAGGTGGATGCTGCACATCAGTTGCTCGCTCACTTCGCCGCCAAGCACGGCCTGTCCGACCTGCGGCACGGGGACGGACCCGGCGAGATCATCGTCGATGTCGATGAAGGTCGGACCTACTTCGATGTGGTCTCCTTCGAGGACGATGTCCAGGGCAGCGTGGGGTGGCGCCCCGACGTGGTGCCCTCGGGCGCTCCAGACGCGAACCCTGGCCGGCCGGTCGGCACTGCCGACACCAACGCGGCGTGACCCCGCAGCAACGACGCCAGGCGCGCATCGAGCTTTGGGCGGCAGAGGATGCGCTCGCACGCATCTCTGAGCTGACTGGCGAAGGGCGCGAGCGCTATGACCTCGAGGCCGACCGCCGCGCCCATCTCCGCTACCTCTGGATAGTGGCCGGGAGTCGCCTCAAGAACCACAGCACCGTGCTCGGGATCACGCGTGCGGCCGGCGGGTTCGCGCCAGCGATCGCCCTACGCAACAAGCTGGCGTACACCGCGCCGGGCCGTATCGACGACGGGCAGGTGTGGGTCACCAGTGTCGAGGACGCGCCCGTGCTGGCCAACCGGTCCGCGCCCTGCGCGAGGTTCGGCGGACGCGGGTCGAGTGCTGAGGACCGTCCCGCGCCGGCGGTGCGTGCAACCGGTCAGCGGCGGTGGAGGGCGATCACCATCCGCGCGGCGAACTTCGGGGTGTGGCCGCGGCGGCACAGCTGCTCGCCTTGCCGGTAGGCCTCTTCGGGGAGGTCGTCGGTGCGGTAGCGGCCGAGCTCGATCGCGAACGTGGCTGCCTGCGCAGCTCCACCGGCTCGTGACCGACTACATCGACCACTACAACCGGCACCGTCCCCACCGGTCGCTCCAGCAGCGACCACCGGCCCCGGCCCCCGAGACGCCACCCCCGTCGACGGCCGACGTCACGCGACGCCCCCGCTGCGACGGCCTCATCAACGAGTACCGAAACGCCGCATAACCCCCACGGCCGGGCTTCTGGCACCCACAGGGTCATCCAGCCTGGAGAGGGATGCGTTCTTCTTCGAACACGGCCGTGATCTCGAGATGGCCGCCAAGTGCCTCGATGTAGGCCTGGAGGCTCGACAGGCGCGCGTCGCCCTGATGCTCGAGCTTGGACACCCGCGCTTGGCTGACCCCGAGGATGTCGGCGATCTGTTGCTGCGTCACCTGATGGCGGGTGCGTAGTTCCTCGAGCCGCAGCTCGCGACGCATCTGGTCCTTGAGCTGCTCAACGTGCTGCCGGCGGCCCGGGTCCTTGTCGACCTTCGCGCGTAGTTGATCGACGTTCATCGCCGGCCTCCCTTCTTGTTCTTCTTGCCCTTGGTCCTGGAGGTCTTCGCGGTGTTGGCAGCTTCCCGAGCCTCGGTGAGCCGTTCTTCGATCTGGTCGAGTAGGTCATCCGCGATCGGGATCCAGGTGTCGTACCACTGGTTCCACTGTCCTTCTTCGGCCTTGTCTCCGCCGATCAGCAGTGCGCCGCGCCGCTCGCTGTCGAAGGCAAAGAGCACGCGCAAGACCGTCTCGGCGAGTTTGGTCGGGCGAAGCTCCTTCATCTTGTGGTGGCGGGAACCGTGGACCTTGTCGACGATCGGCCGCCCCAGCGCTGGGCCGTGTTCTTCGAGTAGTTCGATCGCGGCGAGTACGGCATCCTGCTGTTCGTCGGTCAGCCCGGCGATCCACGTCCCGATCTGTTCACCGGCGGTGTACACCCGCCATGGCATGATAACTCTTTCGTTGTACGCCTGCCACCAGGGTCCGTCGCTGAGCGGACCCTCGGCGCGTGGCCCGGCTCGAGAAGCGGATGGCGGCCTGTCAGCTCCACGGCCGTCGACGTGGACCCGCAGGTCGTCGAGGGCGACGTGGGTGTAGTCGACGAGCGCCTCGGCGGCGTAGTGGAGCGCCTCGTTGATGTCGGCAGCTTCGAGGTCGGGGTAGGCATCGAGGATCTCGGCGATGTCCATCCCGTCGGCGAGCACCGCCAGGATGGTCGCCACGGGGATACGGAGCCCGCGAATGCAGGGCTGACCGGCCACTGGACGTTGGTTCGGCGGAGGCGCTCGGTGCCGCTCCGGCGTGCGGACACTCGGGACGATCAGATGCCGGCGAGGCGCCGGTGGGCCAGCTGCGCCGAAGCGCGCGTGAGGGGGTCGGTGAGGATCTCCCAGGAGGGCTCGGGCGCGCCCCGGAGGCGCTGCTGGTCCTTCTCGCGGACGTCCTGGGCGAGCCCGACTGGGTCGATGACGAGCGAGTAGAGGCGAGCGAGGTCTTCGCGGTGCCGACCGGTGGCGGCGGTGCGGTCGTGGCTGGCGGCACACGACTTGATGACCAGCGCGCCGAGGAGGTTCGGTCGCGGGAGGTACTGGATCGACCTGCCCATCGTCGAGGGTCCAGCCGAGGGCGAGGAGCTGACGGGTCGAGTTCGTGCAGCATGACCATGAGGGCCCCCACGAGCGTCCAGCCACGGGGTTCGGCGTCGGCGAGGTCGAGCAGGGCCGCCCACAGCTACCCAGCGGTGCCGTGGACCGGTAGGGCCACAGGTGCATCGGCGCGGACCGTTCCATCAGCCACGGTGCGCCTGCACCAGAAGGGCGAACAGCTGGCGGCCAGCCTCGATAGCTCGCGGGTCGCCGGCCTCAAGCAGGTCGAGCGCGACGATGGGCGGTGCGGCGACACCGTCGGCATGCGGGACGGCGACGTGATCTTCGACGATGCGTAGCACGGCGTTGGCGACCTCGTCCGCCTCGGCGATCAGGAACTGTTCCCGCAGCGGCGACAGATCTCGTTGAGCGACGTAAAGCTCGGCTGGTGAGCATCATCTTGGACGCTCTGGCGGACGGCATGACCGAGGGCAAGATCCGCCTCGAGTACCCCACACTGACCGTCGACGGCATCCAAGCTGCTGCCGCCTACGGCGCCGAACTGGCTCGGGATGAGTACCCGGCTGTCGCGGCTCCGTGAGGGTCAAGCTCGACGAGAACCTGCCTGACTCGGTTATCGCGCTGCTGAAGGTCGTCGGCCACGACGTGGACACCGCACGCGCCGAGGGCCTTCAGGGTGCCACGGACCCAGCGGTCCTCGCCGGCGCCAGAGCCGCCCGGCGGCTCTTACTCACCCTCGATCGTGGCCTCGGTGACATCCGCGCTGAGCCATCAGGCACCCACGCCGGGATCTTGGTGATCCGACTCGCCCATCAGTCCCCACGGGCGATGTTGAAGACACCGGCCACGGGTCAGCTACGCCACCGTCACGTCGAACCGCAGGCGCTCGGCCACGGCCTCGACGACCGCAAGCATCGCCGGGTCGGCCAGTCGCCGCGATAGCAGCACCCGCCCACCTGCGAGCGCGCCGGCTGCGGTCTCGTTGAGTGCGGTGGCCACGGCGCGTCCGCCCGTCGCCGGCACGTACAGGATCCCGTGCAGGTGCGGGTAGGCGTCCCGGATCGAACGGGCCCACGGCTGGGTGCGGTGGTGCGCAGCGGTGGACAGGTGGGTGCCTGCCCGGGTCGCCTGTCCCCACGAGGTGCGCACGTCCAGCAGCTGCAGCGGTGCGGCGGGAGCGACCACGGTCAGGGTCAGCCCCGCGGTGATCACCAGTTCGGTGTCGGCTTGGACGAACTCGGCCAGGGCGACGTCGAGCGCGTTCCCGGGCGCCATCACCCCAGCGGCGGCCGGTGGGCTGGGCGGCGCTGCCGGGTCGTCACTGGCGGTGTAGATGACCCCGTGGTCGGGCGCGTGGTCGCGTGGTCGTCCGTCCGGGTGGTGGTCGAACCGGCCCTTGTCCGGGTGCGGGCCGAACCAGCGCGGTTCGTGGGGCTCGCGGGGGAACCGACCGGCCAGGTCGTGGATGCGCACCAGGGGCCACCCCGGCGTCACGGTGGCGATGTGCTCGGCCGCCAGGGCGGGCAGGGTGTCAGGGACGTCGGGCAGTCCCTGGGTCACGCGGGCATGCCGAAGGTGGTGGCCTCAGCGACCAGCATCTGCGGGTCGAAGCCGTCGGCCAGCGCCTGCGCCCGCGACCGGCCGCCCAGGTGGGTGGATGGGCTGGTCAGCCACGCGACCAGCGCGGTCGGGGAGGTCTCATCGGTCTGCGGGAGCGCTTGCAGCAGCGCCGCCCAGCCGGGCTGGTCGTGGACGCCGAGCTCGAACTGGAACGCGGGCAGCAGCCACTCGCGCAGGACGGACTGGCGGTGGAACCCCAGCAACGAGCGGCGCGGCCCGTCCAGCCGCTGGCGGATCCGCGACGGGTCACGGTCCAGCAGCTCGGCGACCTGCCCGGTCGTCAGAGCGGCGTTCTCGAGCTGCCGACGGCGCAGCACCCCGGCCATAACCGGACGGGTCGGGGCCTCTTCGACCGGGCCGACGCCCAGGGCCGCCAGCACGTCTTGCTCGGCGGCGGCGAGACGACCGTGGGGCCGCTCAGGCAGCCCCTCGAGCACGTCGGCGAGCTCGGACAGCTCTATGCCGCGGACGCTGGCCAGTTCGGCGATCCTGTCGAGCTCGGCGATGGCCACGGCTGCTCCTAACGTCGGCTAACGCGAGTGTAGTACGTGAGGGCCGTGCGTGCCGCGGCGTCCCCGGCCAGCTACCCGTGGTGTCCCAGTCGCAGCGCGTCTTCTTCCCAACGCAATCACACGGGGGCCGCCTGACGGCGTCTGTTCCCCCGTGACCACGGAGATCCGGTCATGGCGACGGGGGCGATCCAGGTCCACCGTCCTCCACAGCTCCGGCGACGCTCGGACCGAGGTGGTACAGCCCCCGCGGCAAGCTGGTGTCCATGGACCTGGCTCCCGACTCTCCCGTGTCGCTCGTCGACGCCTACGGCGCGTACCTCCGCGGTGTCCGAGGGTTGGCAGCGACGACCACACAGACCTACACCGCCATCGTGCGACAGTTCAGCCGTTGGTTGGCCGACGAACGCCACGATGTTCTCGTCGCGGCGAGCGTCGCCGATATCGAAGCGTGGGTCGGTGCGCAGATGCGGTCGGGGCGAGCACCAGCGACACGCCGCCTCGGCATCGCGGCGTTGCGCTCGTTCTACGACTGGCTCCCCGACCGCGACGACAACCCGGCAACGCGCGTGCGCACCCCCCGCGTCCCGCCGAGCGACATCAGCCCCTACGACCCGGCGGACATCGAACGCATACTCGAGGTGGCGGACGCTCACGGCGGAGTGACCGGACAGGTCGAGGCGGCCGTCCTATCGACGCTGCGCTACACCGGCCTGCGGGTGACCGAGCTGACGTCGATCGAGACGGCGACCGTCGATCTCGCCGAGCGCCGCCTCCAGGTGGTCGGCAAGGGCGGCCGGCCGAGGGTGCTGCCGCTCGCCGTGGACCTTCGTCGACACCTGGCGGACTACCTCGAGCGGACGCGGCCGAGGTGCCCGCCGTCGCGTTGGCTCTTCGCGTCGCCACGGTCGCAGCCGAGCGGCCGGTGGGTGGGCCGCATCTCCCCCACGGTCATCCGCCGCGTCATCCGCGACCGCGGCGAGGAGGCGGGGGTCGCGGGGCCGCACCACCCCCACAGGTGGAGGCACACGTTCGCGACCGAGCTGCTGCGTGCCGGCGTCGACGTCCACTCCGCGCAGCGGCTACTCGGGCACGTCAAGGTGGGCACGACGGCCGGCTACCTCCACCTCGTCGATGCGGAGCTGCGCGACGCCGTCGACCGGGTCTACGACGTCTGGGACCCGGACGCGCTCGAGCCCGTCGCCCGCTCCGTCATCGGGTCCGCTACCGACAGGTGAGGAGGAACCGTCGCATCCCTCGCCGAGCTGGTTGGCCAGGCTGAGCTGCTGACCGCAGGTCGGGGCCGGCGGCAGGGGCCGGGCCCGCGGTGGGTAGGTGCGATCGATGGCGCGCCGTAGGTCGTGATCGAGCAGGTGCAGGTAGCGGGTCGTGGTCTCGAGGCTGGTGTGGCCGAGCAGCCGTTGGACGACGTGCAGGTCGATCCCACCGCGGAGCAGTTCGGTGGCGTAGCTGTGGCGCCATCGGTGCGGGTGGTGCGGGCCAGGGACCCCGGCCCGCCTGCCGGCACGGGCGCACAGCTCCCGGACGCCCTGGTCGTCGGTGGTCCCCTCGCGTCCGCTGCCTGCCACCGCCCGCGGGTTGGCGAACACCAGCGGCGAGGCCGGACACCGGGGTCGCACGTCGGCGAGGTAGCGGCCGAGGACCTCGACCAGCGGCACCGGCAGGGGCACGGTCCGCGGCTTGGAGCCCTTGCCGACGACCTTGGCCCGGCGCTCGTCGAGGTCGAGACGGTCGTAGCGCAGCCCGGTCAGCTCGCTGCGCCGGATGCCGGTCCACCGGAGCGTGGCGATGACCGCGTGGTCGAACGCCGCGGACACCCCGCCCCGTGCCGCCAAGGTCGCGAGGATGTGGTGCGCCTCGTCCGGCCGGTAGATCCGTACTCGTGACGGCGGGATGCGGGGCCGGCGGACCTGCTCGGCCGGGTTCAGCCCGTCGGGGTCGAGCCAACGGAACCACGCCCGGAGCGAGTACAGCCGCCCCTCGCGGGTCCGAGCGCTCGCACCTGACTCGGCCTCGGCGATGAGCCACGCCTCGAGGTCGGCCACGGTGACCGACCGGTGATCAGCCCCGCCGTTCGCACGCCACCACGCGGCGAAGTTGCGGACGCTCGAACGGTGGTTGCGCACCGTCAAACCGGACATGCCGAGGACGGCCTCCTGGTGGGCCAGGAAGTCGTCGAGCAGCCGCTCGGTGTCGGCGTCGCGCGGGAAACGTCTCACGCTGCCGCCCCGCCCGAGTTCACATCGATGGTTCGCCTCACCATCGTGGACCTCCGGACCGTCGTGCGCAACACCGTACGGCCCGGTGCGGCAGATCCCAGGACGACGACCGAGCAACTGTGGACGACCGCGGGCACGTTGAGGGCACGTGCCCACCGCCCGTGTCGACGCGACGACGTCGTCCTCGTCAGCAGCAGAGTTCTGACAGATCGCGCTACTGGTCCCCGAGAACGTCGAGGATGGCCGGGGCGTCGCCAGTGGCCACGCTGTACTGACGCGCCCCGCGGTTGTTGGTCACCGGGGTCGCACCTTCATCAGTGGGGCTCGTACTCACGGTGTTGGCCGCGGCGCTCCTCGGAGTAGCCGTGAATGACTGGTCAACGGTGAGCTGCTCCTTACGTGATCGTGCCCGCGGGCGGGCAGCGGGCAGTCGATCACCTGCGGCGGGCAGTGCCGATCTGCAGGCGCGATCAGCGCCACTCTGCGGTGTGAGCTCGCCAGGTTCCGGCGGGAGTGCTGTCGTCGATGATGCGGTCGGCGAACGCGATGACGTGGTCGAGCACGTCGCCGAAGTCCGGAGGTAGGCGGTCGTCCAATCGTTGACGCCGGCGCCATGCGGCCCACTTCGCTTGGGCGATCTCGGGGTAGCCGGCAAGCACGTCACGCAGGGGAGCCAGCGTGACCTGCCGGTACTCGGCCACCGCGACGATCGCGGCGCGCAGGGCCTGAGCGGGTTGGTCGTGCTGGCGGCTGAGCAGGTAGACGTCGGCGAAATCGCGCCAGCGTGTACTGGCGGTGCCACGTTGGATCGCGGTGACGAGCTTCTCGGCGTAGACCATGTGCAGCGGGTAGCCGCGCAGCCGGATGGGGTCGCCGTCGAGGAGCCGGTCGATGGCAACCTCCGTCGGTGCGGGCCAGATGGGATCGCCGACGCTGATGTCGACCTTGAGCTGCATGCGGCCGGTCGCCAGGGCAGCGTCGAGGGAGATGCGCTCGCCGGCGTAGGCGTCGGTGTCGCGGATGATCTCGGCACTGATGGTGTTGGTGTCGAACTGCAGACCGTCGGGCATGGCGATCACGGCGATGTCGGCGACCAGCTCGCGGAGGTGCTCAGCTTCGTTGTCGAGCTCTTGGGCCTGCAGGTCGACGTCGCGAGTGGGTCGGCGGGTGCCGAAGGCGGCGAGCAGCATGCCGCCTTTGAGGATGAGCCGATCGCGGTGCTCGTGTGTGGCCAGCCGGGCGAGGAAGCCTTCGAGGGCGTAGAGGTGGAGCAGTTCGTCGGTGGGCCGGCCGTGCGCGCGTCCGTGCCGCTGCAGTGCCCGGTAGATGTCGGCTGCGGGGTCCTGGAAGGTCACAGCAGCAGCTCGAGGTCGGTGCGCAACTGTCTGGTGGCCTTGGGGAAGTGTTGGGCCATCTGCAGCAGTTCGCCGGGCTGGGAACCGCGCCGGTCGAGCCAGCGGCGCAACGCTTCGCGTCCGAGTTCCGGACCTTCGTGGTGTCGTAGTCGGTAGGCATCGATGATCGACCGCTGGGCGTTGTAGATCCCGAGTTGGAGCTGGTCGAGCACGGCGAACCGTTCCCGGCCGATCTCGAACGTCTCGGGGGCGAAGTGGTGCCAGCGCACCGGCACGACGGTCTTGGGTGAGCGCTTGCCACGCGGGATGGCGGTCTCGAGCCGGCTCGGGATCTGATCGGTGAGGTCGTGGCGCGCAAGGGACGTAGCCAGGCACAGGGTTGCGGCCTCGGAGATGAGCGCGATCTCAACCAGGTCGAAGTCAACTGGCCCCGCCGTGGCCTTCACATACGCGCCGTGACCGATCCGGTCGAGCACGCCGTCGCGCACCAGCTGCTGGAGGGCAGGGTCGGTCAGGCCGGCCTCGCGCGCTTGCGTCCAGCGAAACGCCGACGGCAACCGCTGCAGCGTCGACTGTGGACCCACCACCACCGTCTCCTAGGTAGGGTTTCGTAGACACATAACCCCTGTCTGTATGCAGAACCCTAGCTCGTGGCAGGCTACATCGGCAGGTCGCGAACGCGAACGCGCGTGTCCTCGAAGGCCACGCGGGCGCCGCGGGCGAGGCCTTCTGCGACGACGGGCTGGTTGGCGAGCAGCAGCACTGCCTGGCCGACAGGACGGCGGCTGCCCGCGCGAGCAGCAGCTTCACGCATGGACGCGCAGCGGCAGTTCACGTTCTCGCACCGCGACCGCTGCGTAGCGCAACGCTTCGTTGTCGTCGGCGTCGAGATCGAGATGGGCCTCGAGGATTTCGGCGACGTCCATCCCGTCGGCGGGCATCGCCAGGATGGTCGCCACGGAGATGCGTAGCCCGCGGATGCAGGGATGACCGGCCATCTGCGCGGGATCGGCGGTGATCCGCTGGTAGGTCATCGTCGGCTCCCAAGCCGCCGAGCAGCGTCAGCAGCCTCCGAAGCGTACTCCGCCCCGGTGAGCCGTCACCGGGAGCCGGTCAGGTAACGACCTGAACGAGCGCCACGGGCGGGCCCGAGCCTCCTGAGCGTGCCCGGACAACCGGAAGCCCGGCCACCGACGTGGCCGGGCTCCTGGCACAGATCCTCAGTTACCGGATCCGTTGACCGATCGACGATGTCCTCAGGCCGCTAGGTCTACCGCTGCGCCCGCACCGAGCTCACCGCAGGCCGAACGCCAGCGCGGTGATCGTCACCAGGGCGGCCAGC
>NZ_JBBEBZ010000225.1:0-10089 GCF_040882075.1 Nitriliruptor sp. | reverse complement strand
TGCTGGTCAAGCCGTTCTCGAGCGGGAGCCTGCTCGAGGCGGTCACGTCCGCCCGGGCCACCCTCGTTGCGAACGGACCGGATCGCGGCGGGCACCCGTAGGGTCCGAGCATCGACCGGAGGCGGACGTGGACGAGACGGCGGTGTCCGCGTTGCGCTGTCCCCGCGATCGCGCGCGGTTCGTCCTCGTGGACCGGACCCTGCGGTGCGCCGAGGGGCACGCGTACGACCTCGCGCGCCAGGGCTACGTCAACCTCCTCGCCGGGAGGGACCCCGGCACCGGCGACGACGCTGCCATGGTGGCCGCCCGCGACGAGGTGCTGCGCGCGGGTCGGATGACGGCGGTCACGTCGGCCCTGGTCACGACCGTCGTCGACCACGTCCCAGCCGAGGGGGTCGTCGTCGACCTCGGTGCCGGTACCGGACACCACCTCGGTGCCGTCCTCGACGCGCTCGGGGACCGTGCCGGTGTCGCCATCGACGTCTCGAGGTACGCCGCCCGACGCGCCGCTTGCGCCCACCCCCGGGCCGTCGCCGTGGTCGCGGACGTCTGGGCGGGGCTCCCGATCGGCACGTCGGCCGCCGCCGCGGTGACCTGCGTCTTCGCCCCCCGCAACGGCCCCGAGATCGCGCGCATCCTCCACCCTGACGGCGTGCTGGTGGTGGTCACCCCGACCCCCGAGCACCTGCACGAGCTGATCGCACCCCTCGGCTTGCTCGGGGTCGACCCGCGGAAGGAGGAGCGGCTCCTCGCGACGCTGGCACCCGCGCTCGAGCCCTCCGGTGAGCCGGGCCAGGTCGAGGTGGCATCGTCGCTGACCGCGGCCGAGGTCCGCACGCTCGTCGCGATGGGTCCGAGCGCCGACCACCTCACCGACCAGCAGCTCGCTGACCGCGTCGCGGTGCTGCTCGAGCCCATCACGGTGACGGTCTCGGTCGAACTGCGCACGTTCCGCGTCGTCGGGGACGACGCCACCACGGGAACCGCTGCCGAACGGCCGACCGGTCCCGGACGTTCGGGCGAGCGTGCCGACCTAGCATCGGGGGTCCGCCGAGTAGGGGATCACCGCGTGGCCGCACCGGACGCTCCGACCGCAACCGTCGACCAGCACGCGAACGGGCAGGATCTCACGGCCCGCGTGCGCGACACCCTCGACGGACGGTGGGCCGAGATCCGTCGGGTCACCCGCGAGGAGCTGCGACGGCCCGAGCTCGCCCCCGGTACCGCGATGCCGACCGAGGAGCACCGCGAACGGGTGATGGAACAGCTCAAGCTGCTCGGCTCGACCGAGGGCCCACGGCTGCTGTTCCCCGAGGCCTACGGCGGCGGTGGTGACCTCGGCGGGGCGGTCACCTCGTTCGAGACCCTCGCGATGGGCGATCTGTCGTTGCTGGTCAAGGCCGGCGTCCAGTTCGGCCTGTTCGGCGGCGCGATCATGAACCTCGGCAACGAGGAGCACCGCAGCACCCTGCTGCCGAAGGTCATGACCGCCGAGCTCCCCGGTTGCTTCGCGATGACCGAGACCGGGCACGGCTCCGATGTCGCCAAGCTGCGCACGACCGCGACCTACGACGCGGCCAGCGACGAGCTGATCATCCACACGCCCGACGAGGACGCCCGCAAGGACTACATCGGCAACGCCGCCCGCGACGGGCGGATGGCCGTGGTGTTCTGCCAGCTCGTCACCGGGTCCGGTAGCCACGGCGTCCACGGCGTCCTCGTCCCGATCCGTGACGAGTCCGGCGATCCCATCCCCGGCGTGACCATCAGCGACTGCGGCCACAAGGCCGGGCTCAACGGGGTCGACAACGGCCGGCTGTCGTTCGCCGGCGTCCGCGTCCCACGCACCAACCTCCTGGACCGGTACGGGTCCATCTCCGAGGACGGCACCTACCGCTCGCGCATCGACGACGAGGGTCGCCGGTTCTTCACCACCCTCGGCACCCTCGTCCAGGGGCGCATCAGCGTGTCGGGCGCCGCCCTGTCCGCCGCCAAGGTCGGCCTGGCCATCGCGGTCCGGTACGGGCTCGTCCGCCGTCAGTTCGAGGCGCCCGGTGCCGACCGCGAGATCGTCCTCCTCGACTACCGCCAGCACCAGCGTCGGTTGCTGCCGCTGGTCGCCACGACCTACGCGCTGCACGCCGCCCAGGAGTCGCTGGTCGCCGAGCTCGACGAGTCGTTCGACGGTGCGGCGCTCGCGGCCGGCGAGGACGCCGACATCCCCGACCGTCGGGTGCTCGAGTCCATGGCGGCGGGCATCAAGACCGCCACCACCTGGCACGCGACCCACGCGATCCAGACCGCCCGCGAGGCCTGCGGTGGCGCGGGCTACCTCTCGGAGAACCGCCTCCCGGAGCTGAAGGCGGACACCGACGTCTTCACCACCTTCGAGGGCGACAACACCGTGCTGCTCCAGCTGGTCGCCAAGGGTCTGCTGACCGACTTCCGCGACGAGTTCTCGTCGCTCGACACGATCGGCACGGTCCGGTTCGTCGCGGATCAGGTCGTCGAGACGGTCGTCGAACGGACCGCCGCTCGCCGGTTGCTCCGGATCATCACCTCCGCCGTCCCCGGCCGCGATGACGACGCCGACTTCCGTGACCGGGACTGGCAGCTCGAGCTGTTCGCGTGGCGTGAGGAGCACATCGTCAGCTCGGTCGCCCGCCGACTGCAGCGCGCCATGGGCGACGGTGGGGATCCCTTCGAGGCGTTCAACGACGCCCAGGATCACGTCCTGGCGGCAGCGCAGGCCCACATCGACCGCGTCGTGCTCGAGCGGTTCTGCGCCCAGATCGAGGCCTGTGCCGACACCGAGGTGGCAGCGCTGCTGAGCAAGCTCCGCGACCTGCACGTGCTGTCGCTCGTCGAACGCGAACGGGGGTGGTTCCTCGAGCACGGTCGGCTGTCGGCCTCCCGCAGCAAGGCGATCACCGCGGAGATCAACCGGCTGTGTGCGGAGCTCCGGGAGCACGCCCAGCTGCTCGTCGACGCGTGGGCCATCCCGGACGAGGTGCTCGCGGCACCCATCGCCCTCGGCGCGGAACGCGACCGGCAGGACGCCAAGTACGACGGTGCCTGACCGCACCGTGGCTCGGTGGCTACCGTCGCCGGCCCTTCGACCGAGGACGTACGTGTGACCATCTTGGACCGGTTCCGTCTCGACGGGAAGGTCGCCGTCGTCACGGGCGCCTCCTCGGGGCTCGGCGTCGCCTTCGCAGAAGCGCTCGCGGAGGCGGGCGCCGACGTCGCCCTCGGCGCGCGGCGGACCGACAAGCTCGAACGGACCGCGGAGCTGGTCGAGGCGACCGGCCGACGGGCCCTCGTCGTCGCCACGGACGTTTCGCGCCCCGAGGACGCGACGGCCCTCATCGACCGGACCGTCGAGGAGCTCGGCCGCGTCGACATCCTGATCAACAACGCCGGCATCGGCACCGCCTACCCCGCGACGCGCGAGACCCCCGACCAGTTCCGCCAGGTCATCGACGTGAACCTCAACGGCGCCTACTGGGTCGCCCAGGCGTGCGGCCGGGTCATGCAGCCGGGCAGCAGCATCATCAACATCTCGTCGGTGCTCGGCATCACCACCGCCGGCCTGCCGCAGGCGGCCTACGCGGCGTCGAAGGCGGGGCTGATCGGTCTCACCCGCGACCTCGCGCAGCAGTGGACCGGCCGCAAGGGCATCCGCGTCAACGCGCTGGCACCCGGCTTCTTCCCGTCCGAGATGACCGCCGAGTACCCCGACGGCTACCTCGAGGCGCAGGCGCCCCGGCTGATCGCCGGCCGCGTCGGTGAGCCCTCGGAGCTCGCGGCGGCCGCGGTCTTCCTCGCCAGCGATGCCGCCTCGTACATCACCGGCCAGACCCTGGCGGTCGACGGCGGCCTGACCATCACCTGACCACCAGCCGACCGGGGGGCGTCCGATGCTGACCGAGGTACTCCAGCGGCTCGGGTCGACCTGGCCGGCGATGATCACGGCAGCCGTGGCGATGGTCGCCATCTACCTCGCCGTCATCGTCGCGACCCGGGCCGCGGGGCCGCGGAGCCTGGCCCAGATGTCGGCCTTCGACTTCGTCGCGACCGTCGCGGTGGGTTCGATCACCGCGTCGGTCGGGCTCGGATCGGTCCCGCTCGCCGACGGGCTGGTCGCCGTGACGACCCTGTTCGTTGCGCAGTACGTCACCGGACGCCTGCGTCACCGGCGCACGCTCCAGGGGGTCATCGACAACACCCCGCTCCTGCTGCTGCGTGACGGGGCGATCCTCGAGGACCACATGCGTCAGGCACGGATGACCGTCGAGGACCTGCGCTCGCACCTGCGGCGCTCGAACGTCGACGATCTCGCCGACGTCCGTGCCGTGGTGCTCGAGACAACCGGGGACGTCAGCGTGCTGTACGGCACGGGCGACGTCGGTCCGCTGCTGCAGGGCGTCCGGGGCGCTGAGGGCCACGAGGGACCGACGGGTCAACTCAGCGGGGGGTAGGGGTTGGCCGCCAGCAGCGAAGCCACGTGCGCCAGCGACGCGGCGGCCAGCTTCGTGGTCGACGCGACGTTCTCGGGCGGCGCCTCGAGCTCGCCGTAGTCGACCGGCTGCATCGCCTCGCCGACCCAGTAGGTCGCCGCGTTCTGCGGGATCGTGAACCCGCAGTCCGAGAGGCCCTGGTAGATCTGGGCGATGCAGTTGTGGGCACCGTCCTCGTTGCCCGTGACCACCGCCCCGCCGACCTTCCCGAAGGTCACCATGCGGCCAGCGTCGTCGGTCTCGGCGATGAAGGCGTCGCAGCGTTCGAGGGCGCGCCGGGCCACCGAACTCGGGTTCCCGAGCCACACCGGCGTGGCGATGAGCAGGATGTCGGCAGCGAGGATGCGCTCACGGATGGATGGCCAGTCGTCGCCGTCGCCCATGTCGGCCTCGACACCGGGCTTCACGTCGTGCGCCGCGAGACGCACGGTCTCGGAACTCACCCCGTGTCCGCTCAGCTGATCGAGCAGCTGATCGAGCAGGATCTGGGTGTTGGAGGGGCCGTCGGGCTTCAGGCTGCAGTTCAGGGCCAGGCAGGTCAGGTCGGTCACGCGCGTCCCGTTCTCGGTGGGCGTCGTTCGACACCGTGCCCGCCGCCGGTCGGTCGCGCGCGTGTCTGAGCGGCCACGGTCCCGGCGAGAGGCCGGTCCATCGCCGACCCGTCGGCTCCCGCATCCGCGCCACCTCACGGGTCGATGGGCGCCCCGCCGTCGTGGACATCGAGGTCGTCGCGCTCGACGCTCCCGACCGGCTCGAGTTCGAAGCGCGGTCGCAGGACGTCCGTAGCCGCTGCACCTTCGACGTGCGTGCACGCGACGGTGGCTCGGAGGTGACCGCGACCACGACGGCCCGGGTCGACGACGCCGACGACGGCCGCGCCGTGGAGCCGGCGGCGAACCCGACCTTCACCGACCTCGGCGCGTCCCTCCTCGCCGGTCTCGAGGCCGCCCTCACCGACGAGCCGATCGAGCCCCGCTGACCGTCGACGTTCCCCGCGGCCGGGAAGCCCGGCCAGTGGCTACGAGACGGGCGAGGACGGGCGTCACGACCACGGACGCCGGTTGTCAGAACCGGTGACCGCCCGTACAGTGCTCTCTGTGGTCAGCAACCTGACCATCATCGTGGTCGGGAGCAGGAACATGGAGTCCGTCATCTACCAGGCCACCGATCTGAAGGACCGCCGCACCGAGTTGCTCAGCACCGCAGTTTCAGGCCGTGCGCTCGTGCGTGCCGTCGACGGGACCGCGTTGGTGTTCACGCGTCTCGACCAGGTGGAGGCGGACCGCTTCGTGGCTGCGTGGTCGCTGGACCTACACCAGGCCGAGACGGGCCGGCTCCCTTCCCGGCTGCGCTGGCTGCGTCATCTCGACGCCGAGGACCGTGCCGAGTGCGTGGGGGAGTTCTGGGAAGAGCTCGAGGACGTAGCCGCCGGCGGTGTTGGGCGCGAGCGTTTCGCGGTTGCGCTGGCCGAATGGTGCTCGACCGCGCTCTCGCTCGCCGATTCCAACCATCGCGAGGTACTGCTGGGCGACGTCAGCAAGGACGACTTCGTGCCAGCAGAACCTCCTCGGTGACAGGTGCCTACTCGCCCTTCCAGCCGGCGGCGCGACCTGGTGGGAGACCGGCAAGCAAGCCGTCGTACCGGGTGCTGGTCCACCGCAAGTCCGTGCAGCTGTGGGAGCAGCTGCCGCAGCGGGTCGGTCTCGAAAGCGCTCAACAGTTCTACGACCACGTCGCGCACACGCCTGGGGAACCCCCGAAGGTCAACTCGTCGTCGTACCTGCGTGGGAAGGCCGGCAAGCCGAAGTTCGAGGGTGCGTCGCGGACGATCCACGACGAGATCAGCGGCGCGGGACGGATCAACTATCAGTTCGCCAACGCGTACACCAGCGGCGAGCACGGTGACCCCCACCCGGTGGTCTTCATCTTGACGATCGACCTCAGCAGTCACTGACCCGGGGGCCGACGGCGCCTGAGCGCGGCCGTCGCTCCGGCCCGCCGGTAGCGTCCACGTCCGGGGCGGAGGACACGCACGTGGTCGCAGCACCAGACGCAGGGAACGACGCAGCGCTCGCGTCCCTCGCGACGCACCTCGAGCGCCTGCGGTTCGACCTCACCGAGGACCCCGAAGGGTGGCGGCGCCGGGCGACCTCGTCGGCCCGGTTGTTCCGCAGCGTCCTCGCACGTGCAGCCGACCTCGACGCCCCGCTGCTCGTGGTGATCGCCGGCGGGACCGGCGCCGGCAAGTCCACGACCGTCAACACCCTCGCGCGTGCCCGGGTCGCCGCCACCTCGGTGGTCCGCCCGACCACCCGCGCGCCGGTCCTGGTCAGCCACCCCGACGACGCTGCCGCGTTCGCCGGTGACCGGGTCCTGGCGGGGCTGCCGCGGGTCCGCGGTGATGACGACGACGCCGCCGGCGTCGGGCACCGGTTGGTCCTGCGTGAGAGCGACGGCCTGCCCCGCGGGCTGGCCCTCGTGGACACCCCCGACGTCGACTCGGTCGAGACCGCCAACCACCGGCTCGCCGAGGATGCCCTCGCCGACGCGGACGTCTGGCTCTGGTTCGCGACGGCTCGGACCTACGCCGACGAAGCCGGAGCGGTGTACCTGCGGACCGCTCGGGACCGGGGTGTGGCCATCGGCGTCGTCGTCACCCAGCTCCGGCCCGAGGACCGTGACGAGGTGCTCGCCGACGTCCGCCGTCTGCTGGCCGACCAGGGCGTCGACGCCGACCTCGTCGTCGACATCCCCGTGGCGGAGGTCACCGGCGACCGGCTGCCCGACGCTGCCGTCGCACCGGTCCGCGACCACCTCACGGACCTGGCGGCGCCCGCCCAGCGGGCCGCGACTCGTCAGCGCGCGATCGCGGGGGTCCGAGCCGGAGCCCCGCGCGATCTGGCCCCCATCGCCGAGGCGCTCGCGGTCGAGAGCCGAGCTGCAGCCCGGCTGACCGAAGCCGTGGTTGCGGCCTACGCGCCGCTGCCCGACGAGCTGCAGATCGAGCTCGAGCACGGCATCCCGTTGCGGGCCGACGTCCTCGACCGGTGGCGGGACCTCGTCGGCGGGTCGGACACGCTCGTCAGGATGCAGACCGCCGCGCAGCGCGTGCGTGGTGCGGTCCAGGGGATGCTCGGCACCGCCGGTGAGGTGCCCGCCGAGAGTCCACGGCAGGTACGTGCCGAGGTGGCGGGGACCCTCACCGCGACGTTGGAGCGTCTGCTCGAGCGTGCTCGGGTCGACGCGCGTCGCAGGTTCGAACAGGATCCCGTCGGCCGCCGGCTCCTCGACATCGACCCGGATCTGCGACGCGACGACCTCGATGCGCGCCACGACCGAGTCCGGGCGGCGGTCGATGCCTGGGGCGAACACGTCGCCGAGCTGGTCGCGACCGTCGGGGCAGAACGCCGGGTCCGGGCGCGCCGCTGGTCCACCGCCCTGAACGCGGTCGCCACCTCCGCGATCCTGGTGGTCTTCACCGTCAGTGGCGGGCTGACCGGCGGCGAGGTCGGCATCGCGGCGTTGGCCAGTGCCGGCAGCCAAGCGATGCTCGTGCGCCTCTTCGGCGAGCAGAACCTGCGTCAGCTGCTGACCGACGCGCACGCCGACCTCGACGTGCGGCTCGCCGAGCTCATCGTCGTGGACCGGGCCGACCTCGACCGCGCGGTCACCGCCGCGGCGCCGCTTGCGGATGCGACCGCCGAGATCGCCGGCGTCGTCGAGGGCGGGGCTCGCTCGTGAGGTGGCGCGGCCCGTCGCCGACGACCGACGTCGTCGCGGCGCTCGACACGGTCGCGGAGCTCGGCCCGGGTCGGCTCGACGAGGACCTGATCGACGACGTGCACACCCTCCGACGCAAGGTCGAGGAACGTCTCGGACGTGGCGAGGGCCTGACCGTCGCGGCGGTTGCCGGTGGCACGGGGGTTGGCAAGTCCGCGCTGGTCAACGCGCTCGTCGGGCGCGAGGTGGCCGTCGAGGGCATCCGACGACCGACCACCTCGGTGGCACTGGCGGCCAGCGCGGCCCAGGATGGTCCGACCTCCGCGCTGCTCGACTGGCTGGAGGTCCCCGAACGTCACGAGGTCGCCGACACCCTGCCGGCCGGGCTGGTCGTGCTCGACCTGCCGGACCACGACTCGGTCGTCGAGAGCCACCGACGGACCGCTGCCCGGCTGGCCCAGCGCGTCGACGTCGTGGTCTGGGTGCTCGATCCGCTGAAGTACGCCCGGGCGGACGCCCACGACGGGCCGCTCGCCGAGCTGACCGAGCACGCCGACGTGCTGGTGGTCGTGCTCAACCGCGTCGACGAGCTCGCTCCAACCGACGTCGAACGCGTGGTCGCCGACCTCCACGCGCGGCTGGAGGCAGGTGGTCACCACGGTGCCCGCGTGCTGACCACCTCGGCGTCGACGGGGGAGGGGGTCGAGGAGCTGCGGAAGATGCTGACCGCCATCGCCGCCGCGCGATCGGCCGCAGCGGCGAGGTTGGTGGGGGATGCGGCGGTGCTCGGGGGGCGGCTCGCCGACGGGATCGAGGCCCTCCCGGACCTCACCGTCGATCTGGGAGCGTGGATGCCCCACCTGCTCGAGGCGGTCGATGGTCACCGCGCCGCCGCCGACGCGGCCCAGCTCGCGCGGCGGGACGCGCTGGCGCGAGCACGCTCGCCGCTCGCGCGGATGGTCCGGGCTCCGTTCCGCTCCGTGATCGGTGCCTTCCGTGGCGGCCCGTCCGTCGCGACGATGCGGGACGCACCATCTCGCGCGTCGGTGACCGCCCGGGTCGAGGCGGCGGTCACGCGTGAGCTCGGCGCGGCTGCCGCCACGGGCCGGACCCACCTCGCGCTCGACCGGGCGGTGACGGGCGCCAGCGACACGGCCGCGCCCGCCCTGCTCGATGCCGTGGCGGGCGCGGGGCTGACCCCACCACCGCGGCGGTGGCCGACGGTGATGGCGGTGGCACGCGGTGTCGCCGAGCTGGTCGCGCTGGTCGGTGCGGGCTGGCTGACGGCGCTCGCGGTGGTGGCGTGGCTCCAGCTGCCCCCGCTGCCGACCCCCGACGCGATCGGTGCGGTGCCGTGGCCGACCGCGCTCGTGCTCGGTGGCGTCGTGGTGCGGCTGCTGCTCGGCGTGCTCACGCGCGTCCTGGCACGCGCCGGCGCACGCCGACACGGCGCGCGGGTCGCCCGGCGCATCGACCGATCCCTCCGTGCTGCCGCCGACGATCGGCTGCTCGCCCCGGTGCGTCGGGAGGTCGACGCCCAGGCCCGGCTGCGTGCAGCCGTCAGCACACTCCGGTCCGCGACGACGCGTTGACCCGCGCGGTGGTCGCCCGGCCCGGGTGACCCGGGATGGTTGCTGATGCAACCTTCGTTGTGACACGTGACCGTCCCGCGCACCCCACGGGATCCCACCGAGCTTCCAGAGGAGCGGCCGATGCCCGCCGTCACCGTCGATGACCTGCTCACCCTGCCGCGCGTGCCCGAACCGGACGTCACCGCCACGACCCGCCCGCTGCGGACCCTGACCACCGCGCCGCGCGGCTTCGAGGGTGAGGGGTTCCCGGTCCGTCG
>NZ_JBBEBZ010000224.1:0-1650 GCF_040882075.1 Nitriliruptor sp. | reverse complement strand
AGCCTCAATCCACCGTCCGGCTTCGTGACGGGGCTGTCGTAGCAGGATTCGAGGGGGCCAGGTGGTGTTGGTGGCCTGCCGGCGCGGTCAGCGGCTCGGGCAACCGGGTTTCTGACCCGGCGTGGGCATGCCGACGGTCCCGGCGCTTGTCCGGGGCGGGAGTCGATGGGGTCTGTGGCGGGCGGAGGGACGACGGGCGAGGCTTTAGGTGGGTGCGGGGATCGCCGCGATCCGCGTCAGGGCGTTGGTGAAGGCCTCGCGCCAGGGCCAGTTGGTGGGAGCCCGGAGTTTGATCCGGCGGCCGGTGTGCACCAGCCGGGCGGGCATCGTGACCAGCTTGGTCCGCAACGTCTGGGTGGTCGCATGCTCCCAGGCAGCGCCGGCGGCCTTCAAGCTCCAGCGGCCCAGGTTGTGGGCGAGGATCGCCAGCGCGAGCCAGGCCGCGTTGGCGTTGAACTTGCCCGAGGGCACATGCGCGAGCCCGCCGGCCTTGACGTCGCGGATGGCGAGCTCGACCACCGCATGGGCGCGGTGGTCGGCTTCGAGCTCGAGCATCTCACCGTCACGGTCGGTGAGGATCGCGTGGTAGTCGAACACCACGTCCAGTGCGAGCTGTGAGCCAGGGGTGGGCCGCACCCGGCGGACGATCAGCCGCAGGGCGATCTCATCCTTGGTGTTCTTGAACGCGGTGTAGGTGGTCTCGGCCACGTCCGCGCCGCCGGCGAGCCAGTAGTCGATCGGCACCCAGTCCTGGTCGGGGATGGCCGCGATCGCCTCCTTGATGGGCTTGAGCTGTTTGACGGTGACCGAGAACCGGGCGTCGTGGTCGCGGCAGGCACGAATGAAGGTCCTGGAATAGAACGCCGAATCGGCCCGCAACGTCAACGCGCCGGTCGCGCCCGCGTTGCGCACGCGGGAGATGGTCTCGCGCACCAGGCTGCCGGCCCCGCGGGCCGAACCGGCGTTGCCGCCCCGCATCCGCGCGTGCAGCACCTCGCCCGTGCCGGCCAGCGTGGCCAGCAGCGGGTGGTAGCCGCGCACCTTGGTGTAGCCGAACTTCGCGCCCTGCTTGGCGGTGCCGTAGACCTCGCACACCGTGGAGTCCAGATCAATCGTGAGATCGGCATCCAGATCCGGGCCCAGCCCGGCCTGCCACGCGCGGACCAGCACGCCGCGAGAGACCGCATCCAGCATCCGCACCGCCGCCCAGTTGAAGGCCCGCAGCCAGGTCCCGATCGTCGAGGGCGCCCGGATCTGATCGAACAGCTCGGGGGCCGCGCCGGCCCGCAGGATGTCGGTGTCGTCGATCGAATCCGCCCCGGCCAGCATCGCCCCGATCACCGTCATCGCCTTGGTGCCACAGTTGGCCCGACCCGCCACCTTCTCGGGCAGTCGCACCCGCTCATCGACGAGCTCGGCGACGCCGAGCTTCTGGGCCAACGCGGCCGGGACCTGCAGCCCCGCGTTGGGAACGAGGTTGTCCTCGTCGAAGGTGGTTTCAACCCGGGCGAGCTTGTGCGATGATCGCATCTGCGAGATGCCTTCTGTTGCTGGGCGCTGCGGACTTCAGACACCCGCATCATCCCAGGTCAGGAGGCATTTCCATTGGAACCAACACCGCATTCAGCGAGGTTTTTCGGTGGTTCCAGG
>NZ_JBBEBZ010000223.1:0-10122 GCF_040882075.1 Nitriliruptor sp. | reverse complement strand
CCGCCGCCACCACACCCTCGTGCACCGCCGCGGCTGGCACCAGACCCTCGACCCCGCCGGGACCTACCGGCTCCGCCGCCGCGGCCGGACCTGGACCACCCAGCCCCGCCACGACCAGCAGCTCCCACCCCCGGGCGACCCCGCCACCGCCACCTCCGCCCGCGCTGGGCCCGCCGCTACACGCGCCGGACCGGGAGCGGCACGTGCAGGACCCGGTGCTCCACACGCCGGGCCGGACCGCCCAGCCGCCGCTCGGCCGGAGGGTGGACGGCCACCCCCGGGACGGATCGACTCCTCGGAACCCGCCTTCCCGTTCTGACCCCACCTCGCGGCCCGTCCACCCGTCGCCTTCGCACGCCTCACCCGCCGACCACCCGGTCGCGCGGGCTCGAGGCGAGTTCCGAGGAGCTGAGGCATGGTTCGAGGCATCTGAGTCACGCCGGGGAGGTGGCGGACCGGCCGTGATCAGGCGCAGAGCGCCGCCGCGATCAGGAAGAGGACGCTGATCGACAGGATCCCGAGGATGCCGATCGGGAGGAACAGCCGCCCGGCGACCAGGAGCGCGGCCGGTCGTCTGCGCGGCTGCGCGACCGCGATGACGACAGCCGCCGCTCCCGCGGCGGCCCCGGGGTCCCGGGGTCCCGGGCGTGGTCACCCCCGACGGTCGTCGACGACGAGCGTGGACGCCCGGCGGTACCCTCGGCCGACCTTCCTGCGTCCCACCGTGGACCCTGGTCGCCCCGATCCAGCATTCCTATCCGCCGAGGAGCCCGCGTGGCCACCAAGATCGAGCTGCAGATCCCCGCCGAGCGTCAGAAGGCCGCCCAGGCCGCTGGCAACTTCGAGCTCGAGGACCTGCCGGGCCGGCTGGCCACCCCGGACGCGGCGGTCCGCGTCGGCAAGGCCCCCAAGCAGGACAAGGCGCTCAAGTCCGTCCGTTCCCTCAACGGCATCACCAAGCTGGTGCCGATGCAGGTGATCGCCAACTACGGCCGGTCCGAATCGCGCTGGGCCGCGGCGTACCAGAAGCGACGGGCCGGACACGCCGATTTCCAGGAGCTGCTGAGCTACGCGCGCCAGATCATCGGGCTCGACGCGGACGGCCAGATCCTCATCTGCCTCATGGGCCACGCCGGCCAGGGCCCGTGCATCCCGCTGTGGGTGCCGCGCGAGGAGGTCACCCTGACCGTCCAGCCCAACGACATCATCCTGCGGTTCAACGACCTCACCTTCGACTGGTGAGTTCCGAGCCGACGCCCGAGCAGCTCGCCGAGCTGGTCGGCTTCGCGCACCACCTGGCCGATCTCGCCGATGCCGTCACCCTGCCGGGCTTCTCGGCCACGGGTGAGGTCGAACGCAAGGGCGACGGCACCCCGGTGACGGCCTTCGATCGGGCGGCTGAACGAGCCATCCGGGGCGCGGTCCGGGACGCTCACCCCGGACACGCGTTCCTCGGTGAGGAGGACGGGCTCGAAGGTGACGAGCACGCGCCGCGGTGGGTCGTCGACCCGATCGACGGGACCAAGAACTACGTGCGCGGCAACCCCATCTGGGCCACGCTCATCGCCCTGCAGGTCGGTGGGCAGGAGGTGGTCGGCGTCGTGTCCGCCCCGGCGCTCGGCAGCCGCTGGGACGGGGTGCGTGGCGGGCACGCGCACCAGGACGGCCGGGTCATCCGCGTCAGCGACACCCCCCGCCTCGAGGACGCGGATGTCAGCTTCGGCGGCCTGTCGTACTTCGCTGACCGCGGGATGGCCGAACTGGTGCCCGACCTCGCGGCGAGGACCGCCCGACAGCGGGGCTACGGCGACTTCTGGCAGCACTGTCTCGTCGCCGCGGGGGCGTGCGACCTGGCCATCGAGGCGGAGGTGAGCCTCTGGGACCTCGCGGCGGTGAAGGTCGTGGTCGAGGCCGCCGGGGGGCGCTTCACCGACCTCGCCGGCGTGCCGACGGCCGACGGAGGCAGTGCGATCAGCTCGAACGGTCGCCTGCACGACGCGGTGCTCGAACGGATCGCCGCCGTCTCGGTCTGACCGCCGTCCACAGCTCGACGTGAGCTCCGCCGGCGCTGTCACACCCGCCGGTACCGTCAGCGGTGATGGACAACGACGCCGCACCCACCTCGCCCGGCCCCGACATCGTCGTCGGCTCGGCCGCCGGCGTCGGCGACGGCGACGCCACCGAGGCTGCCGCTCCCGGGGCGGAGGAGCCCGTCCCGCTGCAACTGCTCGACGTCGAGGGCGCGCCGCCGGGCACGTTCGGCGAGCTCGAACCGGCCCACCCGCCCCTGATCGACGCCGAGGGTCGCGTCCGGCTGTCGTTCTCCCGGATCGAGTCGTACACCAACTGTCCACGCAAGTTCCGCTACAGCTACGTCGACAAGCTCCCCGGGCGACCCGGTCCGCACCTGTCGTTCGGGTCGTCGATCCACAGCGCGCTCGAGGCGTTCTACGACCGCAAGCTGCCGGCCTGCCCGTCCGAGGACGAGCTACTCGGTTTCCTCTACGACGGGTGGGACCACTCGGGGTTCGCCGACCTGCCGCGCGAGGAGCAGCTCAGCTTCTACCGCCACGCCCAGCAGGTCCTGCGTCGCTACCACCACCGCGTCGTGGACCGGTACCGGCTGCCCGTCGCGACCGAGGCCTGGTTCGAGCTGCCGATCGGGTACGAGGCCACGGTCGTCGGTTCGATCGACCGCGTCGACGTCGACGACGACGGGCGCTTCCACGTCGTCGACTACAAGACCAACCGCAAGGTCAAGGACCGGGCGCGGGTCGCGAGCTCCCTCCAGCTGTCGATCTACGCGCTCGCCTGCCGCCACCTGTACGGGGCGCTGCCGGCGACCGTGAGCCTCGATTTCGTGGTTGCCGGCGTCGAGGTGGTCGCAACCCTCGACGAGCTCGACCTCGATGCCGCGCGTCAGGCGGTGCTCGACACGGCCGCCGCGGTCCGGGCCGAGGCCTACGAGCCGCGCCCGAACCCGCTGTGCGACTGGTGTGACTTCCGCGCGCTGTGCCCCGCGTGGGACACCGGCGACGGTGCCGACGCGCTCGGTCCCGCGATCGCCGAGCTCCGCGCGAAGCGACGGGCCCTCACCCGCGAGGTCGCCGAGCTGCGTGCGCTCGAGGTCGGCGTGGAACGCATCGCCGATGAGCTCGCCGCGCGCGAGTCGGCGACCGACCTGGCGGCCGACCCGGCGGCTGCCGACCCGTCGGCCACGGACGGGGTGGACGGTCACGCCGGAGCCCGACGGGGGTAGCATCCGCCGCGTCGCCGCGGGTGTGGTGGCCGATCCGTCCGATCGACGTCGGATGCCCGCTCAGGAGGTCCCTCGATGGGTCAACGCGTCAGCGAGACCACGACCATCGCGGCCCCGGCTGCCACCATCCTCGAGGTCATCACCGACCTCGAGAGCTACCCGGAGTGGGCCGAGGGCATGCTGGAGACCGAGGTGCTGTCGCGCGACGACCAGGGCCGGCCGGCCGAGGCACGGTTCCGCGTGGACGCCAAGGTCGCGGAGATCGCCTACACCCTCCGGTACAGCTACGACGCGGACTCGGTGAGCTGGACCCTCCTCGAGGGCGAGACCATCTCGCAGCTCGACGGTCGCTACGAGCTGCGCCCCACCGACGCGACGACCGAGGTCCGCTACGACCTCGAGGCCGACGTGGACATGCCGCTGCCGGGTTTCCTCAAGAAGCGTGCCGCCAAGCAGATCCTCGAGCAGGGGCTCGAGGGCTTGAAGCGTCGCGCGGAGGCCCGGGCCTGACGTGCCCCGCGACGAGGTCGAATCCGCCTACTTCACCCTCCTGCGGGCGCGGGACGAGGTCGTGGCGCTGACCCGGTACGGCGAGCTGCTCCACGACGAACAACGTCGCCTGCACCGGTTCCGGACCGAGGGCGCAGCGCTGCTCGCCGCCGTCGACCGCCGACTGTTGCGGGCCCTGCGTCACACCGACGGTCCGATCGACGAGGCCATCGATGCCCGGCTGGCGGTCATCGCCGACGAGCGCGCCCGCCTGCCCGAGCGGCTCGCCAGCGCCGAGGCGTTCGTCGTCGAGGCCGAGGCGGACCACGATGCCCTGCGACGGAGAGGCTGAGGTGTACCGCGACGATCCCCTCGACGATGAGGCCGAGCTGATCGCGATCGCCGGGGAGGACGCGGTCGAGACGCTGCGCGCAGGTCGCGACGAGCTCGATCGGGACCCCCTCGGGGTCGCCCTCGACGTGTTGCGCGTCCTCCAGGGGTGGGTCGACGACGATGCCGCAGGTCGCTGGTTGACCTCACCGCAACGGCGTCTCGAGTCCCGCACGCCGGTCCAAGCGCTCCGGGACGGGGCGTTCGAGGAGGTCGAGGACGCGGCTCAGGCGTGGGTCGCCGCGAACGCCTGACCGCGGTGCCGCCCACCTCCGCAGCGCGCGGCGGCGTGCGCGACCCGGGGGCTGCTCCGCTACGCTTCGGCGTCCGCGTGCCCGCGCGGCGCCTCCGTGCGCCCGTCGCCGCACCGCCTCGTCACCACCCCGTTCGCCCCCGTCTGCCCGACAGAGAGCTCGAGAGCCCCATGCCCACCGGTCGCGTCAAGATCTTCCACGCCGAGCGCAACTTCGGCTTCCTCACCACCGCCGATGGCGACGAGATCTACGTCGCCGCGTCCGAGGTCGAGGGTGGCTCGCTCCGCTCCGGCGACGAGGTCGAGTTCGAGGTCGCAGACGGTGAGGGTCGCAAGCGTGCCGCCACCGGCGTGACCGTCACCAAGTCGGCCCCCAGCGACAACCCGGTCGGCCGCACCATGGTCGCTCCGCCGATGTGGGACCAGCTCGAGGAGCGCGAGCGTCAGCGTCGCGCCGCACGTCGCCGCCGGCGCTGATCGACCGGTACCGCCGCACGACCCGCCCTGGTGGCGGGTCGTCGCCGTCACGGGCCCCTCGTCCCGGTCACGGGGCAGCGCTACCGTGGGTGTGTCGTCGGACCCGAACCAGCCGCTGGAGCGTGCGTCGTGACCCCGTCCCTCGCCGGGCCCGCCTCCGCACCGGTGCGTGAGCGCGAGACCGATACGACCGAGCGGGTCCTGCCCGACGCGCCGTGGGACGTCATCGTCTGGGACGACCCGGTCAACCTGATGTCCTACGTGGTGTTCGTGCTGCGGCGGGTCTTCGGCTTCTCCGAGCCGGTGGCTCGCAAGCTCATGCTCGAGGTGCACACCAAAGGACGATCCCTGGTGGCCTCCGAGCCGCGTGAACAGGCGGAACGGTACGTCTCGGAGCTGCACGGCTACGGCCTGCAGGCGACGATGGAGCGCTCATCCTGACCCGGCCGTTCCGCCGCCACGGCGCCACCGTGCGCTGGACCCTCGACGAGGTCGAGGCGGAGCTGCTGCGCACGCTGATCGCGTCCCTGGCGGAGGTCCTCGCCGGCGCCGACCCGAGGGACGTCGCCGTGCAGCGCCTGTTCCCGCGGACGGTCACCGGGGACGACGACGCGGACGCCGAGCTGCGGGGGCTGATCCACGAGGATCTCGCCGGTGTGAAGCGCGCTGGCCTGGACGCCCTCGCCGCCTTGCTCGATGGCGGGAGCCGACGGGGAGCCGGCCTGCGGGTCGAGCTGTCACCCGACGACACCCTGCTCGTGCTGGGCGTCCTCAACGACGTCCGGCTCGCGATCGGCGCCCGGATCGGGATCGAGCAGCTCGACCGTGACGACGTCGACCCGGACTCCTCGCTCGGTCACCGGCTCGCGGTGATGGACCACCTCGGTCTGTGGCAGGAGATGCTCCTGGCGATCGTCGACCCCCCGGCCGTCCGGATCCACGACCTCGACCTGCCGGACGACCTCGGCCCCACGGAGCACGGACCGGACACGTAGGGTCGGCGGGCCGCCGTCCGAGCGGCGGCGGACATCGAGGAGCACGCGTGGACGTCGGCATCGGCATCTCCGAGGACCTTCCCGTCGCGGTCCAGCAGCAGCTCGCTGTCGACGTCGAGGGCGCCGGGTTCCGGTCGCTGTGGACCAACGAGGCGGCGGGACGTGACGCCCTGCTGCTCTGCCAGGCCTGGGCAGCCGCGACCACCACCCTCGAGGTCGGGGTCGGCGTCGTCCCGCTGTGGACCCGGTCTCCCGCCCAGCTGGCGATGGCCTGCGCGACGCTGCAGGAGGCCTCCGGCGGCCGGTTCGTGCTGGGGCTCGGGGTCTCCCACCCGGCCACGATGGGGCCGTGGCACGGCGCCGACTTCCGAGCTCCCCGGACCGCAGCTGCGGAGACGCTGGAGATCCTGTCGCAGCTCGAGGCCGGGGACACCGCTGACGTCGACGGTGAGGTGATGCGCTCGAAGCGGTTCCGTCTGCAGCTGACCCCGCGACCGCCCGCGACCACGCGCCTGCTCGCCGCGATGGGGCCCCGGATGCTCCAGCTGGCGGGTTCGGCCGCCGACGGGGTCCTGCTGAACTGGTCCAGCACCGGCGAGGTGGCTCGCGCGGGTGAGCGCGTGCGTGCCGCCCGAGGCGCAGCCGGCCGCGATCCTGACGACGCCCAGGTCGTCACCTACGTCCGTGTCGCCGTCGCCGACGACCGGGACGCCGCCGTCGCGGCGCTCGCCCGCGAGATCGCGACGTACGCGGCCCTACCCGCCTACGCGGCGCACTTCGAGCGGCAGGGCTTCGGTGACGCGGTCGAACGGGTCAAGGCTGCGCACAAGGCGGGTGCCGATGCCGCCGGCAAGGCCGAAGCCCTCGGGGCGGACGCGCTGGGCCAGCTCGGGTGGGCCGGCACGCCGGACGACGACCCGGGTTCGGCGCTCGACACGTACCGGGAAGTGGGGCTCGACCATCTCGTGGCCCGCGTCGTGGTGGTCGGCGACGACCCGGCCGCATCGGTCCACCAGGTGGTCCGCGCGCTCGGGTGATCGCGCCCCCACCGTGCGCGCGAGCCCGGTCGATCAGCCTGCGCTGCGACGCTTGGCGCTGTCGAGCAGTTCACGCGCCTCAGGGACGCCCGCCGCGAGGGTGACGGCGAGGTAGACCGACCCCACGAGGCCGAGGGCCAGCACCGCCTCGACGCGCATCGGCAGCTCGAGCTCAGCGATCAGGGTACGGGCACCGAGCGCGGCGACGGCGGCAGCGCCAGCTGCCACCAGCAGCGACCGGAGGTGAGGTCCACCGAGGCGCGGGCGACCGAAGACGATGCCGACGCGGATCCGCAGCAGGGTCAGCTCGAACCACGCGCCCACGGCCGCGCCGAGGGCGAGCCCCGCCGCGCCGAGCCGCAACAGGTTGCCGCCCTCGGCCGTCTGCCCAGCGACGCGCCCCACGACCTCGAACCCCGCGGAGGTCGCCTGCACGGCGTCGAGCGGGAACATGATGGCCACACCGACGAGCGTCGACAGGATCACCCGCAGCACCCCGTAGATGGCCGGGCTGCGGGCGTCGCCGACCCCGTACAGGGCCGACTGCAGCAGCCGTGACGAGGTGCTGGCGAGCATGCCCAGGCTGTAGGCCGCCAGGATGGTGCCGACCTGGACCGCGGTGTCGTCGGTGAACCGACCACCCGAGTAGATGAGCGCCACGACCTGGTCACCGAGGAGCAGGAACGCCACCGAGCTCGGCACGACGAAGAAGGCGACCCGTCCGAGCCCACCCTCGAGCCGGGTGACCACCGAGTCGCGGTCGCCGTGGTCCATGGTCGACAGCTCGGGGAGCTCGGCCGCGGCGACGCTCATGCCGAACAGGCTGATGGGCAGCAGGTAGAGCACCTGCGCGAACCCGAGCGCGGCCACGGCGCCACCGGCGAGCAACGACGCGACGAACAGGTCCACGTATCCGGCCAGCTGGACGCCACCTCGGCCGGCCACCACCGCGCCGAAACGCCGGATGACCTCGTCGACCCCAGGGACGGACCGCGAGAGCGAGAGCCGTAGGCCGGGGGAGCGGCGCAGGACCGGCCCGACCTGCACCAGGAACTGCAGCACCGAGCCGACGAGCGCACCCCACCCGAGCGCGGTGGCGAGCGCGACCTCCTCGGCGGTCACGAGGTAGGTGGCGACCATCGCGGTGATGATCGCGGTGTTCCAGACCACCGGGGCGACGTAGGACAAGAAGAAGCGCCGGTGGGAGTTGAGGATGCCGAGACACCAGGCGGACAGGACGAGGAACCCGACGCCCGGGGTGATGATGCGCACGAGGCTGACCGTGAGCTCGTAGCGCTCGCTGCCCGGCTCGAAACCGAAGGCGATCACCCGGACGAGGGGGCCGGCGAAGACGACGCCGATGAGGACGATGACGGTGGTCACCGCGATCAGCAGCCCCGCGATGGCGCCGGCGAGCCGTCCCGCGTCCTCCTCGCGGCCGCGGGCCAGCATCCCGCTGTACACCGGGATGAACGAGGCGGACAGCACGCCCTCGCCGAGGAGGTTCTGCAGCACGTTCGGGATGCGCAGCGCCGCCCGGAAGGCGTCGGTCCCGACCCCGACACCGAGCAGCCGGGCCATCACCGCCTCCCGGAGCAGCCCGGAGATGCGTGACAGCAGGATGCCCGCCGCCACCAGGGTCGAGCTGCGGCGCAGCGATGAGCCCCCGGACGTGGGCTGAGCGGGATCGGTCACGCCCAACGCTGTGGTCGGTCGCGGAGGGTGTCGGCGCCGAGGTCGTCGCACCAGGCGTGGAAGCGGTCGCGCGGGACGCCACGCCAGGCCAGATCGTCGAGGTCCTCCCCGAGCGGCACGTCCCGGTCCAGGGTCGCGAGCTCGCGGTAGAGCAGCGCGTCGCCCCGCCGCTCCGCCAAGGTCGCTGCCAGACGCGTGGCCCCGCGCACGTCGACGTCCCAGTGCATGCCGAGCTCGGGGATGTCCTCGAGGTGCGGGTAGCGGGTCAGGACCGCGGCGGCACCCTTCGCGCCGAAGCCGGGCAGCCCGGGGATCCCGTCCGCGGTGTCACCGACGAGGGCGAGGTAGTCCGGCACCGACGGGGGGCGCACGCCGAGCCGTGCGACGACGCCGGCCTCGTCGTAGTACTTGTCCCGTGACCGGTCGACCTGGACGATCTGCTCGCCGGCGACGACCTGGCCGAGGTCCTTGTCCGGGGTCAGGATGCGGACCTGCTCGACCGCATCCGCCCAACGGACCGCTGCGGTCGCCATCGCGTCGTCGGCCTCGTGGTGGTCCATGGACCAGACCACGACGCCGAGCGCCGCGACCGCTCGCTCCACGTCGTCGAACTGCGCCAGCAGGACCGGATCCACCCCGCTGCCGTCCTTGTAACCGGGGAAGCGCTCGTTGCGCCACGACTCGATCGGGTTGTCGAACGCGACGGCGATGTGGCTGACGGCTTCGTCCTCGTCGCTGAGCAGCCCGAGCAACGACGACACCAGGCCGACCGTGGCCTTCACATCGCGCCCGTCCGGACCCTGCCGGTCGGGGCGCTTGCTGAAGTGGGCACGGAACAGCTCGTAGGTGCCGTCCACCAGGTGCAGCCGCACGCGCGACCCTCTCGTCTCGCCGCGCGGGGACGCTAGCTGTTGTGTCCCGCACGGACAGGACCCGGCGAGCACCGCCCGCGTCGCACCCCGTCGCTACCGTGCGTCGTCGCCGTCGTCGCCGTCGTCGCCGTCGTCGCCGTCGTCGCCGTCGGCGGCGGCGGCTCAGGCGGGAGTCGAGAGGGAGTCGAGAGGGCGTCGCGGTGGTCGAGCGGGACGATGCGGGACGCGCGGCGTCGACGCGTCGACTGGCGCGCCTGCACCGCGTCGAGCGGGACGCGGCGCTCGATGGTCTCGCGCGTGCCCCGCAACCCGTCCCCGCCTCGGCGTGGTTGTTGCCCGACCCGGACCGGGCCGACCCGGACGGCGTCGTCGGCGTCGGTGCCGACCTCGCCCCGGGCACCCTGGTCGACGCCTACCGACGTGGGCTCTTCCCGTGGCCCCACCCCGGCGTCCCGCTCCCGTGGTTCTCGCCCGACCCGCGCGGTGTCGTCCGCGCCGACTCCCTGCACCTGTCCCGGTCCCTGCGTCGGCGGTTGCGGACCTGCGGGTGGACCACCACGGTCGATGCGGCGTTCCGCGACGTGGTCGCCGGGTGCGCCGCCGACCCTGGCGACGGGCAGGGCAGCTGGATCACCCGCCCCATGGCCCGCCCCTA
>NZ_JBBEBZ010000222.1:0-1656 GCF_040882075.1 Nitriliruptor sp. | reverse complement strand
AACCTGATGAACTCGTCGGCGTTGTGGTTCGGACGTAGGTCGGTGATCACCGTTCTGGTTTGCGTCTGACTTCGTGACACAGATCGGGCGGAGGATTAGACAACATCTGGGCGGGTCCACGACCCGTACTGGAGATGATGAGCATGACCGAGCAGACGCGTGGTGTCGACCGGGCAGGACGACGTAGGAAGCGGTTCCTGTCCCCCTCGGAGAAGTACGAGATCTGGCTGCAGCTGATCCGCCAGGAGGTCACCCAGAACGAGGCCGCGGCGGCCTGGCAGGTCGACCGGTCCACGATCATGAAGATCCGCACGGTGGCCAAGGAGGGCGCGCTCGCGGCGCTGGCCGCATCACGGCCCGGCTCGAAGGGCAAGGAGCGCGACTACGAACTCGAGGCGGCCAAGGCCGAGAACGCCCGGCTCTCGGAGGCCCTCAAGGAGATGGCGGTCCGCCTCACGCTGGTGGAGGGAAAAGATCGTTGGGGCTGAGTGGCCGGGTCCCACGGCGCGTGGACGCGGCCACCAAGACCGGGCTGCTCGAACTGATCGACCATGCGGTCGAGGCGACTGGAGCGTCCGCGACGCGTGCCGGCTGCTGGAGCTCAGCGAGGGGCGTGCGTGGCGGTGGCTGGCGCGCCGGCAACGTGACGAGCTCGCCGACCGGCCACCGGGCGGCAACCCCTCACATGGGCTGCTGGCCGACGAGGTCGACCAGATCGTGGCGCTGTTCCACGAGTGGGGCGAGATCGACCGCTCGCACCGAAAGCTCGCTCACCGCGGCTCGTACCTGCATCGGGTGTGGGTCTCGCCCTCGACGGTCCGGCGCGTTCTTGCAGGTCAGGACCTGGTTCTACGTGCGCCGCCGCGACCAGCACGCTCGAAGCGCCGCCCGTTTCCTGAGTGGGCCGACTACCGGCCGAACTCGATCTGGATCTACGACACGACGCATTTCACGTTCGCGGGGGGCCGGGACCGTGGTCGAGGACCTGGTCTCACGCAAGTGGCTGGCGCACATCGTCTCGGCCGAGGAGACCTCGACCCAGATCGAGGTCGTGTTCACCGACGCACTCGAGGCCGAGGGCCTGATCGATCAGGTCACCGCGATCCAGGACGGCCTGGCGCGCATCGATGTCGATGACGAGGCCCGCCCCGTGCTGCTCGCGGTGTCGGATAACGGCCCGCAGATGACCTCCGGCTCGACGCGGGAGTTCATGGCGCTGTGCGCGGTCGCTCAGCACTTCGGACGGCCCGGCACCCCGACCGACCAGGCGTGGATCGAGAGCTTCTTCGGCCACCTCAAGGTCGAGCACCCGCACCTGCTCGCGATCGCCGACCCGGCCGTGCTGCGCGCCGAACTCGAGGTCCGGCGCGAGCACTACAACGCCGTCAGGCTCCACCAGGGCATCGGGTATGTCTGCCCGAACGACGAGCACGAAGGACGCGGCAAAGCGATCCGCAAGGCCCGCCAGGCCGGCCTCGAACAGGCCCGTCTCCGAAGGCTTGCCTGGCACCGACAACACCGGCAAGATGACCCCGTAACCGGACCCGACGATGTTGGTTAATCACCCCGCCCATCTGTGTCGTTGAGTCAGACACACGTCAGTTCCGGACGCGATGTTGAGCGCGGCGAACAGGTCCACGGTGCCGTGCCGGATGT
>NZ_JBBEBZ010000221.1:0-1669 GCF_040882075.1 Nitriliruptor sp. | reverse complement strand
CGGTCGGCGTAGTCAGCGAGGCCGCGGAGCTTGGGCAGGGCGTCGCCGAGGTGATGGCCGTGCGGATCGACGATGGATGCGCTGATGGAGCTGTCGTCGTTCTCGGTGAAGAACACGAAGTCGGGTCGCACGGTGCGGACCCGTCCACCGTGGTCGTAGACGACGGCGAGCGAGTCCTGACTGGACCGAGCCGGGTTCCGGTACCAGCCGACGAACCCCTTGCGGTCGAGCTCCCGATCGAGGACCTCGGCCTCCCAGGCGTTGCGATCGAGGGGGAAGGTGCCGTCCTCGTCGGCGAGGAGGTGCATCTCGTAGCGAGGCAACGGGGTCTCGGCCTCACCGTGACGCTCGGTGGTGGGCACGAGCCAGGAGGTCGGCTTGGCCAGGTCGAGGTCCTGGGGCTCCGCGCTCATCTCCCGGAGCTGGCGGTACGCGTCCTGGCGCTCGTCGCTGAGCGCCTTGATCGCGACCCGGTGGTCGGTGAGCCACCGCTTGGCGAGCTTGTCGGCTTCGGCCTCGAGGTAGCCCTTCACGTCGGGGACCAGACCGAGAGCGGCGACGGTGGCGTGGGCATCGAGGAGTGCGTCCTCGATGCTGTCAGCGTCCACGTCCGCGTCAGCGAGACGGTCGGCGTAGGTACGCGCCACGTCGGGGCTGAGCACCCGTGCCGCTCGCCGGTAGGCGTCCTCGATGACGACGTGGTCAGCGGCCGCAACGAACTCGTCGAACGTCGCGGTCTTGGCGTGCAGGTCCGCGGTGAGGGTCTTGCCCTCGACAGTGAGGACCGCAGCTCGGGCGGCGGCGATCTCGCCGGCGTAGCGGGCCCGGGCGCCGTCGAGGACCTTGTGCAGCTCGGCGTGGGCCAACTTGCCCGCGTCGGGAAGCAAACCGTCGGCGGCGAGCTCGTGGGCGAGTGCCGTGAGGCGCTTGACCGGCTTGGCCGTGCGCTGGGGCAGCGACTGCGACGGCAGCGACAGCAGCTTGTCCCACACCACGTCGGCGATGGCCGGGTTCGGGCGGACCTCGGTCGGGTTGATCAGCACCCGCCGGACAGGAGGTGCATCGGCGGTCCGGTCGTCGCTGGTGCCATGCATCAGGGCGTCGGCGACGGCGGTGACGGTCCTGGTGTCGAAGAACGGGAGCAGACAGTCCACCGCGTTGAGCTTCTCGTTGCCGGGGATGCGCCGCGCCAGCGGGGTGCGGACCATGCGGCCGAGGAGCTGGGTGATGTGAGTGCGGTCCTTGGCCGGCCGGAACGAGACCATCACCTCGGCTCGCGGGCAGTCCCATCCGGTGCTGATGGCGTCCTTGGCGATCAGGACCCGCACCCACGTCGACTCCTGCACCCGCTCGGGCGAGATGTAGGGGACGGTGAAGGAGCCGAAGGCCTGTGGACTGTGGTCGCCGAGCACGTGGGCAACAGCGTCGGTGGACAGATCCGGCCAGGTCTCGAAGATGGTGGCGAGCGCTTGGCCGACCTCGTCGGGGTCGGGCTTGTTGGGCACCTGGAGGACCATGAGGGGCGTGACGGTCTCGGTGCCCTGGGCCGCGGCGTAGTCGACCCAGCCTTCGGTGGCTTCCCGGAGCTTGTCGGTACCCCGGCGCACGAGCACGGTGTCGAACTGGCCGGCCTCGTCGGGGATGTCGAGGATCACCGTGTCCTTCAGCA
>NZ_JBBEBZ010000220.1:3381-10270 GCF_040882075.1 Nitriliruptor sp. | reverse complement strand
CGCTCGACGCTCGACGCTCGACGCTCGACGCTCGACGCTCGACGCTCGACGCTCGGGGCTCCGGTCGGCTTCTGGCGCTGTGCCGTGCCGGTCGGCTTGGCGACCGCTGTGACTCGACCGAACTCGCCGTTCAGGGGCTGTCACTGAGCACTTCCCACCGATTCCTACTCCAAGCCGAAGTCGGCGAGGAACACGGCCGGTCTGAGGATGGCGACCTCGCCCCAGCGGCCACGGCTCAGGAGGTGACGATCCCCGCTGACGATGAGGGCCGCCCCGGCAGCCTGCGCGGCCTCGAGCGACACGATCATCATCGTCGGGGTCGTCCGCGATGACGCTGACATGCTCGACCGGCTCGATGATCTCGTCGCTACGCACGATCTGGGCGACGGCAGCCCGCACGTAGTCGTCCTGCCACCGCCGTTCAGCGACCTCGGGGCGTAGCTCATCGACCTCGCCTCGCAGGTCCTCGCGGAGCGGGCGTGGGCCCCGAACGCTCGTCGCAGCCGTTCGAACTCGACCGTCTGGCCGTGGGCGTCGCCGAGGAGCGCGCTCGAACGCCGTGCCCGCGAGGGCGCGCTCGACCGCCGGAGCCGTCGGCAGGCACTCGATCGGCTCGAGCAGCTCGCCGAGACCTGGGACGAGGTGACAGACCTCCTGCCCGTCCGTCGACGTGCGACCTCGCTGCTCGCACGTCACTCGATGAAGGCGGCCGATGCTGGCCAGCTGGCCGCGGCCCTCCTCATCACCCCGAGGACGGTCCTCCGTTGCCGTTCGTGTGCCTGGATCAGCGGCTCGCTGAGGCTGCCGAACGCGAAGGCCTGCGTCCGGTTCCCGCACCCGAGGACAGCTGAATCACGTCGATGCTGCAGTGGGGTACGACGCGTGCCGTCACGCTCGGGCGTCGCTCGCGTCGCTCGCGTCGAGCCGACGGCGCCCGACCTCGAGGCTCGCCTGCTCCGCCGCGACCCGGCCCGCCGACCAGCCGGAGCCGTTGCTGATCGAAGTCGTCTTCTGTACGAGCTCGGGGAAGGCACCACGCGCCGCGGCCTCCACTCGGTCGCCCCGAGCTGCCAGCACCGGCAGGAGCCGGCCGTCCTCGCCGGACGCCGCGACCTGCTCCTCGGCCGCGCGTCGCAGCCGCTCACCGATGTGTTGGCCGAAGCCGTACAGGAACGATCGGCGGAACGAGCGTGTCCGCGATCGGCCGGCGGCATCGCGACGTGGACCCTGTCGGACCATCGCCGCCGTCGCCTGCGCCAGCAGGGAGGTGGCGAGCAGCTCGACCGCGTCGAGGTCGTGGTCGTAGCCGAACACTGTGATCCAGCCGAGCCCGCTCGAGTACACGACCCGGCACCGGTTGGCCCCGGCCACCTGCGCGATCAGGTGGGCCTTCGCGTCGGCGTACGGGTCGTCCACGAGGATGCGCCGCAGCGACGGGTCGCCGACATCATCGACCTCGTGCAGCAACGCCTCGTCGATGGCGTGGCGAGCGATCAGCTCCTGCGCTTTGGCGGTGAACGCCTCGGCCTCCTCCTCGAAGCTCGTCGCCTCGGCCTTCGCCAGCAACGCGCGGACCCGTCCGAGCATCCGAGCGTCGAGGTGCCCCGTCGCCGGGACCGGCCGCGTCCCGCGCAGGTCCGGGCCAGGCATGGCGTGGGGGATCGCTGGGAGCCGGTTGAGCAGACCCACCACCTCGACCAGGCACCGCAGCCGGTCCATGTCCAGCGCCAGACGCGCCGTCGCAGCTTCGTCGAGCTCATCCAGCTGGTCCGCCCAGCGGGGGTGGAGCGACTCCCCACGTCGCTGCCGTGCTCGCCCGTCGGCGACCGCCTGCTCGGCGACGACCTCCACGTGGACCATCGTGAGCTCGCGTGATACGACGTGCACGAGCTCGGCCGGCGCCCAGCCACGCGACCACAGCTGCGCCATCACGGCGGCGAGGGTCGCCTGCGCCGCCTCGAGCGCCGGGTGCAGCCGGTCCGTGAGCGCGTCGAGGAGCTCGGCGAAGCGTGCCGGTTCGTGCCCCCACGCGGCGACGGCCGCCTCCACCAGTTCCGCGACGCACGGTGGTTCCTGTGAACCCGGTGATCGGACCGGTTCGGGACGTTGGTGGCGACCGTCGGACGAGTTGGTGTCACCGGGTCGTCGAAGCGGCGGTCGGGACGCACGTTGCTTGCGGCGCTTGGCCGCCCGTCGTTGCTGGTTGTTCCTGCCCATGAGGCCATGCTGCCACACGACCACGACACCGAGGTGCGGGCGGGGCCGAGCACTGTGGACGACTCAGCCGCGCTGATCCGTACCTCGATGGACCAGGGTGGGGAACAACCACGCTCGAGCGTGATGACGGCCGTGGGGGCCAGGAGCCCCGCACACCACGCGCGACTCTCGGCCCGCGACCGTGACTCAGTGCCGCTGGTCGAGCGCTTCCGGGGGAACGCGGCGAACGTCGGGCAGCCCATCGAAGTCGGTGTCAACGGACACGATCGCCTCGAGGCCGTGAACCGCGCAGGTAGCCGCATGCAGCGCATCGCGGGCGGACAGCTCCGCTGCACTGCGGAACCGGACGGTCGCATCGGCCATGACCGCGCGATCGACCGGAACGAGCGTCCCGAACAGGTCGAGGACGCTGCGGGCCATGCGCACGCCGATGTCCCGATCGCCACGTGAGAACCGGTGGAGGATCTCCTGCACGACCTCGGTGGAGACGACGGCGTCGAGGTGCCCGTCCGCCACCTGCTGGAGAACGGCGCGACAGGCCTCACGGTGGGGGTGGGCGGCACCACCGGCGTACATGATGACCGAGGTGTCGATGAGCAGGGTCACCGGCTCGCGCCCTCGACGATCTCGTGTTCGAGGACCTCCCAATCATCGACCGGGGCCTCCAACGCGTAGAGGTCGGCCAGGGCACGGCGTCGACGCTCCGGGGTCGCCTGCTGGCCGTAGTCGTCGATGGCGTCCCGGATGACGGCACCCACGGAACGCGACGTGCGGGCGGCGATGCGCTCCACCTTGGTGCGCTGCTCGGGGCTGAGCAGCACCTGGGTTCGCTCGGAGTAAGACATGCACACACCATACCATGCACGCATAGGAGCTGTTCGGGCAGACCAGCGGGCGGCGAGGTACCGCCCGAGGGAGGACCTTCACGCCCCTCGCACCTCAGCGATCAGCCGAGTGGTCAGAACGGGTTTTCTGGACGAACGTCGTGTGCGCTGGACGCCCTGAATCGCGCTCTTCGCCGGCAGGTTTCGGGGTTCGAGTCCTGGCGGCGCACCATCCACGAGGGCCCGGGCATCGGTTGCCCGGGCTCTCGTGTTCCCGACCCGAGGAGTCTCGTGCGCCCCCCGTTCGAGGAACTGGCGTCGGAGCCCACCCCGATGGGCGTCATCAGCCTGCGTCGCCGGATCGAACCCTCGCGACAGGTCGACGTCTATGAAGCCAAGCTCGGCGACGAGTTCCTGATGTCGAGCCTGTTCACGGTCGCCGAGATCGAGCTCGCCCGGCTCGGGCTGGCCGCCCTCCCCGAGACGGAGGACCTCGACGTCCTCGTCGGTGGGCTCGGGCTCGGTTACACCGCGTTGGCGGCCCTCGAGGACGACCGCGTCCGGTCGCTGACCGTCGTCGAGGCGCTCGCCGAGGTGATCGGTTGGCACGAGGCGGAGCTGCTCCCCGACGCGGCGGGGCTGGCCCGCGACCCTCGGACCCAGCTGGTGCAGGCGGACTTCTTCGCACGGGTCGGCACCGATGCGGGGTTCGACCCGGACGTGCCCGGTCGCCGCTTCGACGCCATCCTGGTCGATATCGACCACACCCCGCACCACGTCCTGCACCCGAGCCACGCCGGCTTCTACCGCGCGGACGGCCTCCAGCGGTTGCAGGACCACCTCACGCCCGACGGCGTCTTCGCGCTCTGGTCCGACGACCCGCCCGACGAGGACTTCCTCGCCGTCCTCGGGCAGGTGTTCACCCGAGCGGACGCACACGTGGTCGCGTTCGCGAACTTCCTCACCGGCGGCGAGTCGGCCAACACCGTCTACGTCGCGCGCTGACAGAGCGGACGGTGCGTCGCCCGCGGCCGACCCGGGCGCGCGTCAGCCGCCCCGCGGCGCGGCTGGCACGTCGAGCCGCCGACCGGTGATGCTCTCGGCGCGGACACGCAGCAGGTGCACGTCGTCACGGTCTCCGAGCGCCCACGCATCGAGCTCGCGGTCGAAGCGTTCGACCTCGTCGGGCTCCTCGAGGGGTTCGGCGAGACCGGTGACCAGCACGCTCCAGCCGGTGCGCGACTCCGGGTCGTGCTCGTCGATCTCGAAGGCGACGGGTCGGCTCCGGTCAGCGCCGTCGAGCTTGGCGCCTGGTGCGCTGCGGATGACCACGCTGGTGCCGTCGAGCACGTAGTTGACCGGCACGATCACCGGTGAGCCCGCGTTCACGAGCGCGATACGCCCCACCCGTCGGGCACCGAGTAGCTCCAGGCACTCCTCGTAGCTCAGCACCTCGAGCCCGTTGCGGTCCCGCGCGACCGTCTCTCCCACGTCACTTCCCTCTCCTCGGCTCCGGCCCCAGACTGCCGCTCACCCACCTCGGCCGACTAGGGGCGTTCCGCCCCACCTGCCCGGGACCCCACCCGCACGCGGAGCTGGCCGGACGGCCGCAACCGTCCAGAGGTGCTGGTCCTCACCGACGCAGACGCCGCTGCACCGGATCGGCGGGCCGTGACCCTGGTGTGACCACCAGCGCGTCGAGCAGTTCGCGGGTCGAGGCGGCGACCGCATCGATCGCCGCCTCGAACACCTCGTGGTTGGCCGCCGCGGGGGTGCGGTAGCCGCTGAGCTTGCGGACGTACTGCAGCGCCGCGTCCCGGACCTCGTCGTCGGTCGCCGGCGGTTCGGCACCTCGCAGCTGCTGGATGCTCCGGCACACGATGGCTCCTGACGCGGTTCGGCTCAGCGGTAGGCGGCCCGCTTGTACTGGCGGATCGAGAGGGGGACGAAGATCGCCAGGATGATCGCGATCCACAGCAGCGTGTAGAGCACGGGGTTCTGCATCGACCACGCGTCGGACACCGGCATCATCGGGCTGGTGTTGCCGAACAACTCCCGGACCGCCTGGGTGACGGTGGACACGGGGTTCCACTCGGCGAACACCTGCAGGGGACGCGGGAAGGTCTCGAGCGGCACGAAGGCGTTCGAGATGAACGTCAGCGGCATGATGACCATGAACGAGGCGTTGTTGATGACCTCGACGCTCGGGACGAGCAGGCCGACGTAGCCCATCACCCAGCTGAAGGCGTACGCGAACAGCAGCAGCAGCAGGAACGCACCGAGGGCGTCGAGGAGCGAACCGCGGATCCGCCAGCCGACGAGCAGCCCGGTCAGGCTCATGATGATGATCGACAGCACGTTGTAGACGATGTCCGACGCGGTCCGTCCGATGAGCACGGCGGAGCGGGACATCGGCAGGCTGCGGAACCGGTCGATGATGCCCTTCTGCATGTCCTCGGCGAGGCCCGCCCCGGTGAACGTGGCACCGAACACGACCGTCTGCGCGAAGATCCCGCCGATCAGGAACTCGCGGTAGCTGACGTCGCCGCCCGGGTCGATGGCGCCACCGAACACGTAGGCGAACAGCAGCACGAACATGATCGGTGACAGCAGGACGAAGACGAGCACCTCCGGGACCCGCTTGATCTTGATGAGGTTGCGCTTGGCGATGACCGAGCCGTCGACGAGGGCGTGGGTGAGGGCGCTCATCGGGCCACCTCCTCGGTGGTCGCAGGCACGATGTCGGACGTGTCGGCCCCCGTCGGGCGGGACTCGGCGACGTGGCCGGTCAGGGAGAGGAAGACGTCGTCGAGCGTCGGACGTCGCAGCCCGACGTCGAGCACCTTGACGTCGGTGGTGTCGAGCTTGCGGAGCGCGGCCATGAGCGATTCGGCGCCGTTGCTGATCGGCGCGGTGAGCGTGCGGCTCTGGTCGTCGACCTGCACCTCGCCGACCGCGACGGCCGCCAGCGCGTCGCGGGCGATCGGGATCTGATCGACCGCGCCGACCACGAGCTCGATGCGTTCGCCACCGACCTCGAGCTTGAGCTGGTCGGCCGTGCCGTGCGCGATGGCCCGGCCGTGGTCGATGACCACGATGTCGTCGGCGAGCCGGTCGGCCTCCTCGAGGTACTGGGTGGTGAGCAGCAGCGTCGTGCCGTGGCTGACGAGCTCGCGGATGACCTCCCACATCTCGGTGCGGCTGCGGGGGTCGAGACCCGTGGTCGGCTCGTCGAGGAACAGCACCGTGGGCTCGGCGACGAGCGCGCCAGCGAGGTCGAGCCGGCGACGCATCCCACCCGAGTAGGTCTTGACGGGGCGGTCCCCCGCGTCGCTGAGGTCGAAACGCTCGAGCAGTTCACGGGCGCGCTCGCGCGAGCGCGTCCGGCCGAGGCGGTACAGACGGCCGACCATGTCCAGGTTCTCGAACCCGGTGAGGTGCTCGTCCACCGCGGCGTACTGCCCCGACAGGCCGAGACGTTCGCGGACGCCATCGGGGTCAGCGAGCACGTCGATACCGGCCACGGTCGCGCTGCCCTCGTCGGGCAGCAGCAGCGTGGTCAGGATCCGGACGGCGGTGGTCTTGCCGGCCCCGTTCGGTCCGAGGAGGCCGAGCACGGTCCCCTCCGGCACGTCGAGGTCGAGCCCATCGAGGGCGATCACCTCGCCGTAGCGCTTGACGAGCCCACGGGCTCGGATGACATCGGTCACGGTGGTCCCCTGACGGGCTGCGGTCGACGGAGCGCGGGGGTGCGCGCGTCGCAGGTGACGCTACGGAGCGTGGCGGACAGGGACGGTCCGCGGTGGGCGTGCGAGCCGGTCCGGGTGCGGGGCGGCGTCGCGTCCGGT
>NZ_JBBEBZ010000220.1:0-3281 GCF_040882075.1 Nitriliruptor sp. | reverse complement strand
CACCTGATGGCGTCTCCGCTCCCTGGGGACCTCACCCCGATCGACGCGACCGAGTGCGTCGAGCTGCTCGGTCGAGCCCCCTACGTCCGCATCGGGTTCGTGCAGGACGGCGCGCCGATGGTGCTACCGATCAACATCCTCGTGCACGACGACGCGATCTACCTGCGCACGGCGATGGGCTCGAAGCTCGGATCAGCGGCAGCCGGCGGACAGGTCGCGATCGAAGCCGACCACGGGGACGAGGACGCGCGGATCGGTTGGAGCGTGCTCGCCCAGGGGACGGCCTCGATCGTCACCGACCCCGCGCTCGAGGAGACGCTGTTCGCACAGCGGTTCGAGCCGTGGGCGCTACCCGACACCACGACCTTCTGGGTTCGGGTCGAGGTGGCGTCGATCGCCGGTCGCAGGATCGTGCACGCCTGATCGTCCGATGAGGTCCGTGCGACGCGTGGGCTACGAGCCGGTCTCGAGGTGGTGGATCTCGGATGCGGCCGCACGAGCCACGTCATCTCGGTCGAGACCGAGCGCGACGAAGGCCCTGGCCAGCGGTCCCTTCTCGCGTTCTGCACCCACCAGCAGGAGCCACGCGCTCGTGAGCGGGTCGCCGGCCTCCCGATGGCGGCGGGTCGCCTCCTGGAACAGCTCCTGCGCCGAACCGGTCGACCGGTAGACGCCTGCGGGTTCGGCAGGCTCCGGGAGGTCGCCACCGTCGACGTCGCCGGCGACGTCGGTCGCCCGGAGCGCGTCGGCGTGCTGCATCGCGAGGGCGGCCCGCAGCTCGTCCGGATCGCATCCGACGCTCGCGAGCGCACGCCGTGCCGCGCCGTCGGGGAGCGCGAGTGCCGCCAGGACGAGGTCCTCCGCGGCCGGCTCGCTCCTTCCATCTCGCTGCGCCTCCACCTCAGCGGCGGGCAGGAGGCGCGCGATGGTGCGGAGCGCTTCGGCACGCTGCTTGATGGCTCGCATCATCGATCGCCTCCCGTCGGTCGACGCACCCGTCGGGCGTGCCGCTTGTGCGCTGCCTGGCGGGTCACCCCGAGGGCCGCGGCGATCTCCGCCCACGTCCAGCCGCGCTCGACCGCGTGCTGCACCGCAGCGAACTCGAGCCGTTCAGCGAGCCGTCGGAGCGCGACGACCGCAGCGAGCGCCGTTTGCGGGTCGCTCGGATCCGGCACGGTGATCGTCTCGCCGAGCGGTGCGCTGATCCCATCCATGCGTCAACTGTAGTTGACGGCACCTCGACGTCAACCGAAGTTGACCAAGCCGTGCGGCCTGCGCGGCCAGCGGTAGCGTCCCGAGCCACGCGGGCGTGGCGGAACTGGCAGACGCGCTGGGTTTAGGTCCCGTTGACGGGGGTATCGGCCCGTCCCGCCGGATGCCCAGAATACCCGTCTGACCAGGTGAAATGCGGATGTTCCGTCCCGCTCGGTGACAGCCGATCACGCACCGTTCCGCGCCGGACGTGTCCAAAAGATGGCCGCGAGCCGTGCGCTGGGTCGACGACGCTCGTGACGCTTGACAGCACGAATGTCAAAGATAGTTTGACATCCATGCCGACCAGCCTGGACGCCCTGTACCTCTTCGCCGAACGGCGCGCGGGCTACGTCACCACGGCGCAGGCGGCCGAGGTCGGGCTCTCGCGCCAGCAGCTGTCCTACCTTGCGCGCACCGGCTCGCTCGAGCGTGTCGCCCAGGGCATCTACCGGCTCCGACGCTTCCCCGCACAACGCTTCGAGGACGTGATCGTCGCGTGCCTGTGGGCTGGAGAGGACACCGTCGCCAGTCACGACACCGCCCTCGCCGTCTACGAACTGACCGACGCGATGCCCACCACGATCCACGTCTCCGTGCCACGCCCCTTCCGCGGTCGCCGCCCGGGGGTCACGGTCCACACCGCGCCCCTCGGCGACGGTGAACGCACCGAACGCGCCGGTGTGCCCGTGACCACGGTCGAGCGCACGATCGCCGACGTCCTCGTGCACTCCGGGGCGGAGCTCGCCAGACCGGCGGCCGAGCAGGCGCTCGAACGGGGACTGGTGACCCGACGGCGGCTACGCGCCGCCCTCGCGGACCACGGCGATCCTGGCAGGACCCTTCTCGATCTCACCGCGGCTCCCTCGTGACCAACGACCCACCTCGCTACGGCAGTCCAGCAGCGCTCCGTACCGCGCTCGAGGAGCACCTCCGTCAGCGGGCGAACAGCACCGGCACGCCGCTGGACCGGCTCCGCAAGGAGGTCGCGCATCAGCGACTGCTGGCCCGGCTCGTCGGCGTCGCACCAGCCGACTCGTGGGCGCTGAAGGGTGGGCAGGCCTTGCTGGCACGGCTGGGCACGCAGGCTCGAGCCACCAAGGACGCCGATGCCACTTGGCGAGCTTCGCTCGACCACTTCGACGACGTCCTGGAGGCTGCCGTCGATTCCGACCTCGGCGACGGCTTCAGCTTCGAGGTCGCCGCCCCCCCGACGGATGACCGCCGAGACCGACGAGGGAGGACTGCGCTACCCGGTCCTCGCGCTGCTCGACGGCCGGGAGTTCGAGCGGATCCAGCTCGACGTCAACGCCGTCCCCGACGACCAACGTCCCCTGGACAGCGTCGAACTGCGCGACCTCCTCGACTTCGCAGGCATCGCACCTCCGCACGTTCCGGTGATCCCCGTTGCTCAGCACCTCGCCGAGAAGCTCCACGCGTACACCCGCGACTACGGCAGCCAGTCGAACAGTCGCCCGCGCGACCTGTACGACATGCTCGTCATCGCCCGATCACTTCCTGTCCCCGTGAACACTGAGCTTCGGGCAGCCTGCAGGGAGACGTTCGCACTACGACACACCGTCTGGCCACCGGCGCTCCCAGCCCCGCCGACCAGTTGGGTCGCCACATGGGACTCCTACGTCAGCGGCCACGACATCCCATGGAGCGATCTCGATGCGGCGAGCGAAGCACTCGCATCGTTCTGGCGGCCCCTGCTCATCGAGGACGGCGAAGCGGACGACGCGGTCTGGGATCCTGGAACCTGGGCATGGTCGGCGGCCGGGTAGGAAGTCAACCCAGGACTGGCGGGCGACGGATCGCACCGGTGCCCGCACCGGAGGCTCCGGTCAGCTCGAATCGCGAAGACCGGCAACCGTTTGTCGTTCGCCGCCTTGAACGACCGCCATCGATCAGGCGTCGGTGCCACCCCGGTAGATCGTCACTACGGTGCTGACGTTGGTGTTCGCCAGGTAGCACCAACGGGCGTTGCCTACTGGCTCGGCCCGCCCAGTCCTCGGCTCGCGGGGTCC
>NZ_JBBEBZ010000219.1:0-1675 GCF_040882075.1 Nitriliruptor sp. | reverse complement strand
TCGGTGTAAACGAGGCGCTCTCGCCATCTGAGCTAACCGCCCGAACGGGTCGCACGCTAGCGCCCGGTGACCGAGCGGCGTCCCGACCTGAGACGGCCACGCCAGGTTCGACACGGTCCACCCATCGGCGAGTGCGAGGCGCTCCTCGGCGAGTCGGCGCTTGATCTGGCCGCGGAGTGCGGCTGGCAGGACCCGCACCGCCGTTCAGGACCTCGCGGTTCCGGGCGTTCTGGATCAGATGACGAAGGGGTCACGGCGCGTCGTCGGTTCAGCCAGGTGTGTCGAGACTGGACCCGTAGGGGACGTCGGGTGTCAACTGTCGGTGCCGTGGGTCAGGAGGCGGTGGCCCAGGGAAGGTCGGGGGGTTGGGCCAGTCGATGATCCCGCCCGCCAGGAGTACGCCGACCAGCGCCATCGCCCGGGTACGTGCCCCGATGCCGTCGTCCAGGGTCGCGGCGAGCCGGCGGACCTCCTCGAGGTCGACCAGCGGTGCGCCATCGGCGAGGTGCCGCGCAACGGCCTGAGCGAAGCGCCGGTCCTGTGGCCGTCCGGCACCGAGCTTGCCCGCCAGCAGGTCTGCAACCCCGACGAAGTACACGTCAAGCGACCCGCCAGCCGCGTCCTCGGTCACCAGGTGCAGTCGGCGTCCCTCCCATCCCACGGGCAGCACCAGGTCGCTCATCTCGACGCCATCGGCGTAGTACCCGTTGGCGGTGTGGAACAGCGACATCATCCCGATCGCGGCGTCGACCGCCATGCCCCCGGAACCGGTCGGGTCATCGAGCACCACGATGTCAGCTTCGATCGAGCTGATGGCCTGCCCAGGAAGCTGTGTCTCGTGGTAGGCGCCGAGGATCGCCTGACTCCCCACGACCAGACCCGTCGCACGCCGGCGACCGCTGCCGCAGCGCGTGCGACGTGCAACATCTGTTCACGACGCACGCGCTGCCTCAGCCAGTTCCCGACGCCGCTGCGCCGACACCTGCACGACGAACGCCAACGGTGAGTCGGATTTGAGCGCAGCCACGTCCGGTGAGGTGGACGTGAGCACCGCGATCACGGCGCTTGGGCCGGCATCGAGCACACGGCGCCACTGCTCCGCCGACGCCGAGGTTCCTTCCAGACCCGTCAGATGCTCACGGGCGCGGTCCAGCAGCGTCGGGTCGGCGGCGACCGCGTCCGCCTGGAGCTGACTCAGCGCGTCCACGAACCGCGCGTTGGCGCTGCGTGCAGGGCGCAGTTCAACCTCGACTCCGAGCGCAGCGGCGATCGTGGCGAGGGTGTCCGCCCGCGGCGTCTTGTGTCCACGCTCGTACCTCGACAGGGCGGACGCGTCGATCCCGGTGCGCTGAGAGAGCTCACGCAGCGACAACCCGAGCTGCTCACGCAGCCTTCGCAGCTGACCCTGCACCGCCATGCGTACCCCCAGGTGTTGTACGAAGATACAACATCATCTCTGTCCTGTCAGCGGTGAGCAGCGCCCGGATCCAGCGCACCAGAAGACCACCCCGTAACCGCCGGTATGACGGTGAGGCAGTGCGGGTGCGTCAGCGGTCGGTGCAGGGCTCGGTGTGTTTCTCGGTTGGCGAGTCGAGCCCCTCCGGTTCACCTGGCGATCAGTTGGCTCTGTTGTGGCGCCGGCAACGGGCCAGGTCGGCCCATCAGGTAGCCCTGC
>NZ_JBBEBZ010000218.1:0-10353 GCF_040882075.1 Nitriliruptor sp. | reverse complement strand
GAGGCGCGCAGCCAGGACGGTGCGGCCATGGGGTTCCTGCGGAGCTTCGAGTTCGGCTCCGACGGGACCGTCACCGGCCGGTTCTCGAACGGCGAGACCTCGGTGCTCGGGATGGTCGCTCTGGCGACCTTCAACAACCCGGCCGGTCTGGTGCGCGAGGGCGAGAGCCTGTTCACGGTCTCGGCGAACTCCGGCGAACCGATCATCGGCGCGCCGGGTGCTGGCGACGCGGGGAGCCTCGCGCCGGGGTCGCTCGAGATGTCGAACGTCGACCTCGCGGCCGAGTTCACCAACCTGATCATCGCCCAGCGCGGGTTCCAGGCGAACTCGCGCGGGATCACCGCCAGCGACGAGCTGCTCCAGGAGCTGGTGAACCTCAAGCGCTGATCGACGCGTCACCTCGTTGCCCCCACCCCGGGATCCGCCGGGTGGGGGCAGCGGTGGTTAAGCCGAGGCTGCGGGTGCCGACATGGAGCGCGCTGGCCAGGGTTGGTCGGCACGAACCGCACACGGAGGTGCGTCCGATGGTCCTCGTCCATCGCCTCAAGGGCGAGCCGATCTTCATCAACGCGGACATGATCCAGTCGATCGAAGCGCGGCCCGACACGGTCGTGGTCCTCATCGACGGACGCACCTTCGTCCTGTCGGACGAGCCCACGCAGATCGTCGATCGCGTCCGGCAGTTCCGGGCCTCGGTCCTGGTCGCGGCCGACGAGCTCCGCGAGGACCCTGCACGGGTCCCGCTCACGGTCGTCTCCGACCGGGAGCACTGAGGTGAACCCGTTGGTGCTCGGGGGGTTGCTAGCCGCGTTGGCCGGCATCGTCCTGTCCACGCTGATGGACGGCAACTCCCTCGGCGTCCTGATCGGTCCGTCCTCGTTCGTGCTGGTCTTCCTCGGCAGCGTGGGTGCCGCGGTGGTCTCCTTCGACCTCGCCGACATCAAGCGCGCCCCGGGCGCGCTGCTCCGAGCGTTCAAGGGTTCGGCTGAGGACAACGACGCGACGATCACGACGCTGGTGAGCATGGCCGAGGTCGCGCGCCGCGAGGGGCTGCTGGCGCTCGAGAAGCGGGTCGAGGAGATCGACGACCCCTTCCTCGCCCAGGGCTTGCAGCTCCTGGCCGACGGGGTGGACGGTGACAGCGTCCACGAGATGCTCGAGATCGACATCGCCTCGCTCGATGAGCGGCACCGCTCGATGATCTCGTTGTTCGAGTCGCTCGGCGCCTACGCCCCCACGTTCGGGATGATGGGCACCGTCATCGGTTTGATCAACATGCTCGGCAACCTCTCGGACCCGAGCCAGCTCGGGCTCGGGATGTCGCTGGCACTGTTGACCACGCTGTACGGCGTGCTGTTCGCGAACCTGCTCTACCTGCCGATCGCGTCCCGCCTCAAGCGCCTGAACGCCCAGGAACTCGCCGGCCGGGACCTCGCGCTCGACGCGATGCTGGCCATCCAGGACGGCACCAGCCCACGCCGCCTCGTGGACCGTCTGGAGGCGTTCCTGCCCGTCGGTCAGCGGGTGGGCTACAGCGCACGGATGGAGGGACCGGCCCCCGTCGCCGAACCCGTCGCCACCGAGGCCGCCTGATGGCCCGCGGGAAGGCCGCCGGCAAGGGTCGTCGAGGGCCCTCCCGTCGCGGGGCCGACGAGGCACCGAACAGCAGCGCGTGGCTGACGACGTACGGCGACGCGGTCACGCTGCTGTTGGCGTTCTTCGTGATGCTGTTCACGATGTCGTCGACCGACGCGGAGAAGTTCGAGCGGATGGCCGAATCGATGCGCATGGCGTTCGCCGGGTCCGAAGGGATCATGCCGGACAGCAACTCCATCGTCGCCCCGGAGTCGGCCGACCCGCAGCCGATCACCGAACCCGCACGACCGGAGGTCCCACCGCAGGCCTCACCGGCGCGACCGGACGTGGCGCCCGATCTGTCCCAGACACTGGCGGAGGAGATCCACCAGGTGCTCGAGGAGTCGGGGCTGCTCGAGATCGCTGACGTCCTGGCCACGCCCGACAGCGTCGTGGTCCGCGTGCGGGCCGACGACGTACTCTTCGCCACCGGCTCGGACGAGGTTCGTCCCCTCGCGCGGCAGATCGTCACGGCGCTCGCGCCATCGCTCGTCAGGATCCCCAACGACGTCCGGATCGAAGGCCACACCGACGACGTCCCCATCCACCGTGGTGGGTACAGCAACTGGAACCTGTCCTCGGACCGTGCGGTGGCGGTGCTGCGCTTGTTCGCCGACGAGCACGACATCGCTCCGCAACGGCTGTCGGCGGTCGGCTTCGGCGAGTTCGCCCCCCTCGTGCCGAACGAAGGTCGCACCCAGCGGGCCACCAACCGTCGGGTCGAGATCGTCATCGATACCGCCCCCGACGGCGCCACCGAGCCCGTCCCCGCAGGAGTGACCAACCCATGAGCGCACCCACCGCCACCGCCCCCGTCGGACAGACCGACACGGACGCGTCAGCGCCACGCCGACCTCGGCGCAAGCTGCTGTTCATCGGCATCGTCGTGGCCGTGCTCCTCGCGGGCGCCGCGAGCTACGTCCTCGTGCTCGGACCGGACGCGGCCGCGGACGAGGCCGTTCCGGTCGTCGAGGAGGGTGCGGTCATCGAGGTCGGCACCTTGACCACGAACCTGGCGGGAACACCGGCGCAGTACGCCCGGGTCGGGGTCGCCCTGGTGCTCAGCGCGGACGCCGATCAGAGCGAGGTGACCGCGCGGTTCCCGCTCGTCAAGGACGCAGCGATCGCCGAGATCGGGCGTCACGCCGCAGCGTCGCTGCAGGGCGAGGAGGGGTTGGAGCCGCTCCGCAGGGGCCTCACCGAGCGGATCCAGGCGGTGTACCCCGATGGCGAGGTCGTGCGGATCGCGCTGACCGAGCTGCTCGTCCAGTGATGTCTTAACCGGCGCGCCCGGCGCCCGACGAGGGGAGCGTCCCCGCCCCCCGCCCGAGGTCCGCCGCGTGTCCATCCTGGAGGCAGCCCCGTCCGCCGACGGACGGGCGAGCCGTGAGGTCACCGAGACCTACGACTTCCGGCGGCCGACGACGTTCGCACGCGAGCACGTCCGCAGCTTGGCCGTGGCGCACGAGGTCTTCGTGCGCCGCTTCGCCAGCGGCCTCAACAGCACGCTCCGGACCGTGGTCCAGATGGAACCGCTGTCGGTCGAGCAGATGAGCTACGACGACTACATCCGGTCGATGCCGAACCCGACGGTGCTGACCACCGTCAGCCTCGCACCGCTGCCGGCGGCCGCGGTCCTCGAGATGAACGTCCAGCTCGCGCTGGTGCTGGTCGACCGGATGCTCGGCGGTCAGGGACTGCCCGTCGCCCCACGTCGCCCGACCGAGGTCGAGACCCACCTGCTCCAACAGCTGGTCGGTCACGGGCTCGAGGCGTTCCGCGAGACCCTGAAGCCCTTGGCGGTGGTCACGCCCGAGGTCGGCGACGTGGACTACAACCCGCAGCTCGTGCAGGTCGTGGCGCCCTCCGAGGTCGTCCTCCTGCTGACCTACCGGGTGACGATCGCGCAGGGGGCCCGCTCCGAGGGGCTGATGACGCTCTGCTACCCCTACTCGACGCTCGGGCCGGCGCTCAACCAGCTGTCCAACAACCTCTGGCTCGATCAGGCGCTCCCGCCCGGGAGCGCCGGACACGTGGCACCTCTCCGCGCGAACCTGCCGGCCGTCCCGGTCGAACTCGCCGTCCGGGCCGACCCCATCACCGTCGCTGCCCGCACCATCGCCGCGCTCCAGCCCGGGGACGTGCTGCGGCTCGACCACCCGGTCGACAAGCCGTTGCACGGCACCGTCGGTGGTGTCGCTGTCGTCGACGGGCACATCGGTCGTCGCGGCCGTCGGCTCGCGTTCCAGGTGGTCGACTGGCACCTCGATCGATCGGTGGAGTCCGCACCGCCCGCCCCGCCCGCACCTCCCGCACCACCCATCGCCGACCTGGGACCCTCCGCTGCGTCCGCGCCGCCGTCCCCGTTCGTGCCCGCCGATCGACCCCTCACCAACCTCTCCGTGGAGGACCCCCGATGAGCGACACCACGACCGTCTCCCCGGTGGAGTACGCCGAGCTCGGCCGCGGCATCGACGGCGCCGTCCGATCCCGCGAACTCGACCTGCTCGGTGACGTCGATCTGCAGGTCACCGTCCAGCTCGGCGCCGTCAAGATGACGGTGCGTGAGCTGCTCAGTCTCGAGGATGGCAGCGTGCTCGAACTCGACCGCGCCGCCGGCGCGGCCGTGGACGTGCTCGTCAACGGCCGCTTCGTCGCGCGCGGCGACGTCGTCGTGATCGACGAGGAGCTCGGGGTGCGCATCACCGAGATCGTCGCCCGCCCGTGAACGGTCTGGATGCGCTCGCCCGGACGCTGCCGACGTTGCTGGTCATCGTGGGAGCACTCCTGCTGCTGCGCCACTGGGCACGGCGCGGCGGGGTGACCACCGACTGCGGGGTGCGGGTCGTCACCCGCACCGGCATCGCCAAGGGCACCGTCCTCGCCGTGGTCGCGGTCGGCGAGCGACGGATGCTCGTCGGCGCCTCCGAGCACGGGGTCAGCCTGCTGGCCGAGCTCGACGACCAGCCCGAGCTCGCCTCCGCCATCGCCCCGGCCATCGCCTCGGCGGCCCCGGCGGCCCCGGCGGCCCCGGCGGCCCCGGCGCACGAGCCGACGGCCGCGGTGAGCGGACCCGACACGGCACCGACGTCGGCCCCCGCTCGAGCGTCCCTCGACCTCGGCGCGTTCGGCCCTGCGTTGGCTGGCCTGCACCTGCGTCGGCCCTCGCCCTGGCGTGGTCTCGGCGCCGGCCGGACCCGTCCGACCGCGACCACCACCCCAGATCGGCCACGGATGGCCCCGATCGACCGACTGCGCGACCTCACGGTCCGCCGGCCGGTCCCGAGCCATCCGAGGTCGAGCGGTGTCCATCGACGTACGTGAGCGCCTGCGCTCCCTCGTCCTGGCGCTGCTGACGGCGATGCTGCTGGTGTCCCTCGCCAGCGCGGCCACGGCCCAGGAACAACTGCCGGACCCGCCGGGCGGCTTCGTCGATCCCGACGAGTCGGACGAGGACGAGGATGCGCCCGGCCCCCTGGTCCCCGACGTCCCCGTCGTCCCGGACATCCCCGACGTGACCGTGTCGGTCGATTCCGACGACGCGGCGCTGAGCCGCACCGTCGTCATCGTCCTGCTGTTGACGGTCGGTTCGATCGCCCCCGGGCTGCTGCTGCTGATGACCGCCTTCACGCGGTTCGTGGTCGTCCTCGGGCTGACCAAGAACGCCATCGGCATGCAGACCATCCCGCCGGCGCAGGTGCTGCTCGGTCTGGCGATGTTCCTGACCTTCTTCGTGATGGCGCCGGTGTTCAGCGAGGTCAACGAGTCGGCGGTCCAACCGCTGCTGGCGGGTCAGATCGGGCAGAGCGAAGCGTTCTCCACCGGGTTCGCGCCGCTGCGCGAGTTCATGCTCGCCCAGACCCGTCAGGAGGACCTCCAGCTGTTCGTGGATCTGGCGGGTTCGGACCAGCCCGCGGGCCCCGACGACATCGCCCCGACCACGCTCATCCCCGCGTTCGTCATCTCCGAGCTGCGCACGGCGTTCATCATCGGGTTCGTGATCTTCGTGCCGTTCCTGGTCATCGACCTGGTCGTCTCCGCCGTGCTGATGTCGATGGGCATGATGATGCTGCCCCCGGTCTTCATCTCGATGCCGCTCAAGCTGCTGCTCTTCGTCCTGGTCGACGGTTGGTCGCTGGTGGTGGGCAACCTCGTCTCATCCGTCAACGGTGTGACGTGAGGAGCGCGACGTGACCGACGCCCAGGTCATCGAGATCCTGACAGGCGCCATCGAGATCTCCACGAAGTTGGCCGGCCCGCTGCTGCTGGTCAGCCTCGTGCTCGGCGTGGTCATCTCCGTCATCCAGACCGTCACCCAGATCCAGGAGATGACCCTCACGTTCGTGCCGAAGCTGGTCGGGGTCGCCCTCATCCTGATCGTGGCCGGGTCGTGGATGATGCGCGAACTGGTGGGGTGGGTGACCACGTTGTGGCAGACCATCCCGACGCTCGGCTGACCGGATGGAGCTCGCGCTCGACGCGCACTGGGCTTCGGGCTACCTGCTGGCCATGATCCGGGTGTCCGCGTTCGTGGTCGCCACCCCGTTGCTGCCACGATCGATCCCGGTCGTCGGCCGGGCGGGGGTCGTCATCGTGCTCGGGTTCGCGCTCACCTCGCCGATGGCGGACACCAGCGTCCCGGCGTTGTTCGGTGCCGCCGGTGTCAACGTCGCCGTCGGGTTGCTGCTCGGGTTCCTGACCGGTGTGGTGCTGCACCTGTTCACCATCGCCGGCGACGCTCTCGACGTGACCTCGGGGCTGAGCGTCGCGGCGGTCTTCGATCCGCTCACCGGGGACCGTGGAGCCATCCTCGGCCGGTTGTTCCCGCTCGCGGCCGTGACCATCTTCCTGGCGGTCGGCGGGCTCGGGGCGCTGGTCGAAGGTCTGGCGGCCAGCGTGACCGCGATCCCGCTCGATGGCGCGGTCCGCTTCGATCCCGGTCTGGTCGGCGTGGCCATCGCGATCACGGGCCGGCTGCTGGTCGCCGGCGTGGAGCTGGCGCTGCCCGCCATCGCCGCGCTGTTCCTGAGCGAGGTGGTCCTCGGCCTCGCGTCGCGGTTCGCCCCGCAGGCCAACGTGTTGATGCTGGGTCTGCCGCTCAAGATCATCCTGCTCCTGGTCACGGTCGGCCTCGTCCTGCTGCTGTTCCCGGAGGCGATGGCGGGCATGATGGAGATGATCGAGCGGGCGTTCGTCGACGGCATCGACGGGATGCGCGTCGCCTGACGTCGGCCGTTAACTCGCGGGTGTCCACGCCGACAGAGGGCGCAGGCCGCGACCGAGCGCTGCCGTCCGGAGGGTCCGTGGTCACCGACGTCGACGTAGCCGTGGACGACGTGCCAACCGACGTCACGTCCCGACCCGGACCCCGGGAGCGGACCTTCCGTGTCATGGCGCACCGGGTGACCGGTTCCTCCCGCGCGCGACTGGTCGAGGCCACGGGTTGCGAGATCGCTGCGGACGGTGACACCTCGGACACGCCGGTCGCGCTGATCGTCGTCTCCACCCGGATGCCGCTCGGACAGGTGTCCGCGGCCGTCGCCACCTTCCGGCGGACGCCCGACGTCCCCGTCGTGGCGATCGTGCACGCCGGGGGAGAGGAACTCGCCGCGCAGCTCCTGCGCGCTGGCGCGGTCGGGCTGGTCGCCGAGGGCAACGAAGCGGCGGTCGCCGGTTTCGTCGGTGGCGATGCCAGCGATGCCTCGCTGGTCGAGACCTACGAGCAGCGGCTCGGGCGGGCACGACCGAGCGACCTCGGCGTGCCGGGCCACGACCCGGTCACCGGGCTGCCGACGCTGAGCGAGTTCGACGCGGCCCTCACCGAAGCCGGCCAGAGCGGTGAGGTGCCCCGGGTCGGGTTCGCCCGCGTCCTGAGCTACGAGGACGCCGCCCGCCGCCTGTCGAGCGAAGCGTCCCACCTGCTCCGGCGCCGGCTATCGACCCAGCTCCGCGAGATCGGCCGGCTCTACGGGGCCGAGCTGTACTCGTCCTCGCCCACCGACTTCGCCTTCATCGCTCCGGACCTGTCGTCGGAGGACGCGGGGGCGATGGGCCAGATGCTCGCCCGGGCAGCCGAGACCTTCGCCCCGTCCGGCAGCCGATCGCTCGGTCTGGCCGTTGGTCACGCGGGTCGCGAGGTGACCAGCGAGGTCGCCGCGCTCCGAGAGCTGGCACAGCGAGCGCTGGACCTGGCCAGCACCGGGACCGAGAGCGTCGTGCTCAGCGCGGACGACCTGTCGCGCACGCTCGCGGCCACGACCGAGCTGGAGGTCCTGCTCCGGCTAGTCGACAGCGTCGAGGCCCAGCAGCCGAATGCCGCGGGGCGTGGTCCCCGCGTCGGTGAGCTGGCGGCCCGGCTCGCACAGCACCTCGGCTTCGACGGCGTCGAGCGCTCGCAGTTCCGCCTTGCCGGCCACCTGCACGAGATCGGCAAGGTCTCGCTGTCCGGAGCCGCACTCGAGGCGGGAGAGTCGGCCGAGGGCGAGCTCGCTGGGGAGTACCAGCGCTACCCCGAACTCGGTTCCGAGTACCTGCGGGTCTCCGCCGGACCCGAGGTCGCCACCGCGGTCCGACACCACCGGGAGCGCTGGGACGGCACCGGGTTCCCGGCCGGCTCGGCCGGCGAGGAGATCCCCGTCGGCGCACGGATCGTCGCGGTCGCCGTGGCGTTCGATGCCGCCGGGCAGCGTCCGGCGAAGGAACGGTCGGACGCGATCGGCGCCGTGTACGAGGCGGCTGACACCCGCTTCGATCCGACGGTGGTGATGGCCGCCCAGGCGCTGTTCGGCGACGCGGACACACGGTGATCAGCGAGCTGATCGCCGGGTCGCGCGGCCACGGGGTGGGCTCCTGGCTCCGATGGTCCAGCGACCGGGTGGCGGTGGCCACCCGGGGCTAGTCCCATGGGCGCATCTCCGGTCGTGGGCTCGACTCCCCCTAAAGGCCGGTGGCCGAGTGGCCGAAGACACAGCGGGAAGGGTTCCGCGAGGGAGCCCCGGTGGGGAGCGTGTGCGATGCCGACGATCAACGATGACGCCAAGGTCGAACAGCTGGTCTCCGACCACCTCTACCTCGTCCAGCACATCGTCCACGAGCTCGCCGCTCGCTACCCCCGCCACGTCGACCGGCAGGAGCTGTGGAGCGCCGGAGCGATGGGCCTGGTCGAGACCGCACGCCGCTTCGATCCCGACAGCGACGTCCCGTTCGCGCACTACGCCCGGATCCGGATCCGCGGAGCGATCATCGACAGCACCCGCACCCGGGACTGGGCCACCCGCGGTGTCCGTCGCGGCCAGCGCGACCTCGAGGCAGCAGCGGCGAGCTTCGAGCAGCGTCACCACCGTCCCGCGAACCCGGCGGAGCTCGCCGGGCTGCTCGGGATCACCGAGGACGAGGTCGCCCGCCGCCGGGCTGCCGCGCACCGGAGCACCGTGCTCCACCTCGATCAGCCGCTGGGCTCGGCCGGTGACGACGCCGCCGCCCTCGCGGACACCATCGCCTCGCTCGACGTCGAGACCTCGCCGGAGAAGCAGCTCGAGCAGCGTGAGCTGATCGGATCGCTGCGGACCGGCGTGCGCTTCCTGGCCGACAACCAGCGCGACATCATCGAGCGCTACTACCTGCGCGGCGAGCGGCTGCGAGACATCGCCGATGAGATGGGCGTGACCGAGGCGCGTGTCTCCCAGCTCCGCAGCGAGGCGGTCCGGGCCCTGCAGAGCCTGCTCGCCGAGGCGAACTTCGGCGCACCCGGTGTCGACCCCGAGGCGCCGGGCAAGCGGAGCCGCGCGGCGTTCCTCGCGCGGGTGGCGGAGAACACCACCTGGCAGCAGCGGCTCGCTGCTGCGGACGCGCCGGGCGGCGCCTTGGCCCCGGGCATGGTGACCACCGCGTGACGGTGGAGCGCGGCTCGCCCATGGTGGAAGCGACCACCCGGGAACCGCACGTCCGCTAAAGACGGGCTCCCCGCCGTCGACCAGGGGTCCGCGCACGGCTGCGCGGGATGATGTGGGCCACGGACCGGCCCCGGGAACCACGACACGGCGGCACGACCGCCGTACCCGGGAGCGGTGGTGGGAAAGCACGACGGGAAGACCGAGAAGGCGTCACCGCGCAAGAAGCGCGATGCCCGCCGCAAGGGCCAGGTCGCCAAGAGCGCCGAGGTCGGCGTCGCGATGTCGCTGATCGCCCTCCTGCTGGCCCTCCAGACGCTGCAGGGCGGCTCGATCGTGCTGGCACGGGAGACCCGGTTCCTGTTCTCGCAGGCGCCGACCGACGCCCTGCCGATCGACCTGCTGCGCCAGAGCACCACGACGGTGCTCGTCGCGGTGCTGGTGCCGACCGTGACGCTCGCCGTCCTGGCCGCGCTCGTCAGCGGCGCCGGGCAGACGGGCCTGCGGCTCTCCCCAGAGGCGGTCAAACCGAAGCTGTCCCACCTCAGCCTCAAGCGTGGACTCCAACGCTTCAAGCCCTCGACGGCGGCGTGGGAGCTGACCCGCACGGTCGTCAAGCTCGGGGCGCTGGCGCTCCTGCTGTGGGCGCCGATGACCGACATGGCCGCCCAGCTCGCGGCCAGCCGCGACCTCGGTTCCGGTCTTGAGCGGACGTTCGACCAGACCACCGGGATCATCGGCCGTGCCACCGCCCTGGCCGTCGTGCTGGCGGGCGCGGACTACGCCTGGAACCGGCGCAAGCACGAGCGTGAGCTGAAGATGAGCACCC
>NZ_JBBEBZ010000217.1:0-10475 GCF_040882075.1 Nitriliruptor sp. | reverse complement strand
TGGGCGATACCGAGCCGCTGCCGCATCCCGAGGCTGTAGGCCCCGACGCGCTTGCATCCCGCATCCCCGAGACCCACCAGTTCGAGCGCCGCGTCGCACCGCTCGAGCGGGAGGCCGGCGGCTCGTGCGCTGATGCGCAGCTCGTCGATCGCGCGCCGGGCCGGGTGGTGGCCGACCCCGTCGACGATGGATCCGACCGTCTCGGCGGGTCGCTCGAGGTCGTGGAACGGCACCCCCTGCACGAGCGCCGTCCCTGCGGTCGGGGCGGTCAGGCCGACGATCATCCGGAGCGTGGTCGACTTCCCGGACCCGTTCGGGCCGAGGAAGCCCACGACGCGGCCCGCGGGGACGTCGAAGGTGAGGTCGTCCACGGCGAGCTCACGCCCGAACCGCTTGGTCAGGCCACGGACGGAGACGGCGGCACCTGCGGTCAAGGGTGATCCTGCGTACGGAGAGCGCCGACCCTAGATGTTCGGTGCGGACCGGGGTGCGAGGTCGCACGCTGCGGGGCGACGGTGCCGGCCGCGGCCTCAGAGCCCGCGTGCGGTCGCGCGGTCACGATGGCGCACGCGTAGCCTCGTGCGGTCGACCGGTGGGAGCGGTGAGGGTGCGGACGTTGCTGCTACGTCGCGGGCTCCTCGCCGTCCTCGGGGCGGGCACCACCGTGGCGGGACTCATCGTGCTCGTGGCCGCGATCGCGCTGCGGGTCGACTGGGACGTGCCCGAGCCGGCCGCGCTCACCGGCCCGACGGTGCTGCTCGATGCCGATGGGGAGGTGCTCGTCCGGTTCACCGCTGAGGTGGACCGGGAGGTCGTCTCGCTGGACCGGATCGCCCCGGTCGTCCTCGATGCCGTCATCGCTTCCGAGGACGCGCGCTTCTACGAGCACGACGGCGTGGACCCCCTCTCCCTCATCCGCGCCGTGGTCACCAACGTGCGGACCGGTGGCATCACGCAGGGTGGGTCGACCCTGACCCAGCAGTACGTCAAGAACGCCTTCGTCGGCGACGAACAGACCGTCATGCGCAAGGTCCGCGAGGCGGTCATCGCCATCGCGCTCGAACGGTCGACCTCGAAGGAGGAGATCCTCGAGAGCTACCTCAACGCCGTCGCGTTCGGTGAGGGAGCCGCCGGCGTCCAGGCGGCGGCTCTCACCTACTTCGGCGTGGGCGCCGACCAGCTCGACGCGGCCCAGGCGGCCGCGCTGGCGCAGACGCTGCCGGCCCCGTCGGTGCGCAACCCGCGGGCTGACCCGGAGGGTGCTCGCGCCCGCCGCGATGCGCTGCTCGCTCGGATGGGCGAGCTCGGCTCGCTCACGGACGCGGAGGTCCGCGCCGCGCAGGCGCAGCCACTGGAGGTCGCTCCGCGGCCCGAGGTGCGTGGCGGCGACGCACCGGCGTTCATCGGCTACGTGCGACGCCAGATCGAGCACGCCTACGGCCCGGAATCGGTCCTGACCGGCGCGCTCACCGTCCGGACCACCTACGTCCCGGAGGTGCAGCGCGCCCTCGACGAGGCGGTCGCCGAGGTCCTGCCCGCGGACGAGGTCGGCGACGTCGAGGCCGCGGCCGTCGCGCTCGACCCTCGGACCGGAGCGATCCTGGCCATCCACGGCGGGCGCGACATGATCGTCGGCGACCTCGACCTCGCGACGATGACCCGGCGACAGAACGGGTCCGCGTTCAAGCCGTTCGTCTACGCGGCTGCGCTCGAGGATGCGCTGGTGGAGCCGACCGACACCCGGCCCGCTCCCGGGAACGTCACCGTCTCGGAGTGCGTCGATCACGACGGCCCGCCGATCACCGTCCGGGGCGGTCCGGGCGGCCGGTTGGCGGTCCACGAGGCGCTCGTCCGCTCCACGAACACGACCTTCCAGCTGCTCGGGTGCGAGCTCGGCGGCCCGCGCGTCGTCGAGCAGTCACGCCGGCTGGGGGTCGCCAGCGAGGTCGGGACCGAGGCTGCCGTCGCCCTCGGTGGTTCGTCGTTCGGCGCCACCGTGCTCGACATGGCGTCCGCCTTCGGCACGCTGGCGAACGACGGCGTCCTGTGCCCGGCCCGGAGCGTGCTCGAGGTCCGCGACATCACCGGAGCGGAGGTGGCCGTACCCGACGAGGTGGTGGTCATCCCGGGGCAGCCGCGCACGCCACGGCGCCCGTCCGCGGACCTTCTCGCCGACCGAGCGGCCGACCTGGCCGAGCTCGACGCGGATGGCTGCCACGGCGTGGTCCACCCCCGGGTCGCGCGTCAGGTCACCGCGGCCCTCGAGGACGTCGTCGCGCGCGGTACCGGTCGCGCGGCGGACATCGGTCGACCCCAGGGCGGGAAGACGGGCACGACCACGGACGCGAAGGACGCCTGGTTCGTCGGGGTGACCCCGGACCTCGCCCTCGCGGTCTGGATCGGCGACCCCGGGACCGATGGACGGGTCGACCCCCTGACCGATCTGCTCGGCCTCACCGAGGTGACCGGCGGCAGCCTGCCGGCCGCGCTCTGGGCGCGAGCCGCCGAGGAGATCCTGGCCGAGGTGGAGCCGGCACGGTTCCCGTCCGTGGACGACCTCGCGTTCGAGGATCCGGACGCCCCTCGGGTCGGTCCTCGCCGGTCGGTCCCCGCGCCGCCACCGCCCGAACCCGACCCGGACGACACCGCTGACGACGGTGACGACGGTGACGACGGTGACGACGGTGACGACGGTGACGAGGAGCTCCCGGACACCGAGCCGCCGCCCGACGACGACGAGGTCGACGATGGCGCGGGCGACGGCGGCGAACCGCCGCCGGACGATGACGCCGACGGTGACAACGGAGACGGGTCGTGCCTCATCATCTTCGAGTGCTGACGGGACGAGCCGACGCGTCAGGGTCGGCGCTCAGTCCGGGCAGCGGGCGAGGAGCTCGTCGCAGAGGGACCGGATCGGCACCACGACGGGGTCGGCGCTGAACGGCGCGTAGCGCGAGGACGCCACCCCGAGCACGCGACCTCTGGCGTCGAGGACCGGGCCACCAGCGAGCAGGTCGAGGACGGGAAGGTCGGTGACGACACCGGTCGCGTCGGCAGCGGCCACGGTCCCGCCGACGCGGACCGCTCCGAGCGCCGACGTGAGGCCGACCGCGACCACGCGGTCCCCGGGGACGGTGGGCTCGTCCGCGGGACGCCACGGCAGCGGCTCGAACCCGGTGAGCGGGACGCGCAGCAGCAGCAGGTCGCGATCCGCGCGCCAGGAGTGGACGCGCCCGGACGTGTCGCCGGCAGCCGCCCGCACGGCGACGGCGACGTCGAGCGGCACCTCGGGACGCTCCGGGTCGACGAGCAGCCCGAAAGTGGTCACGACGAACGCCTCGTCCCCGGCGGCGGCGACCAGGAACCCGCTGGCCCGACGTCGCTCGGCGACGCGTTGCCCCGTCCCCTCGTCGAGGACGGGTACCTCGGCCTCCAAGCGGACCACCCCGACCTCCGCCGCGTCGGCGAGCGGGAGCTCCGCCGAGAGCTGGTCGCGGACCGCGGCGACCTCCTCCTCGATGGTGGTCAAGGCCTCGTCCGCCGCCTCACGGACGTCGTCGGCCGCGGTCGCCAGATCCGCCCGCGCCGACGCCGTCTCCCGGGTCAGACGGTCGACCCGCTGGGAGGAGAAGACCACCGCGAGCGACCCGGCCAGCACGGCACCGGCGAGCCCCACGGCGACGAACATCGGCAGCAGCCACCAACCGAGCCGGTCCCTCGCCCCGAACAGCCGCTCGCGCCACCCCCGTTCGCTCACGATCGACGGTCCCGCTGGGCCCGGGACCGACGGACCTCGACCATCCGCGCCAGGGCGCCGACGACGGGCACCGCGATCGCACCGACCAGGACGCCGACGCCGAGGTCCCACCCGCGGACCAGCGACGCGCCGCCGCCGATCAGGATCCCGAACGGGACCAACGTCACCAGCACCCGCCACGGCGCTCCGCCGCCGTCGAACCCGCGCGTCGCGACCGTCGCCCCCGTCGCTCCGAGCAGGACCAGCACGAGACCGACCGCGACCGCACCGGGTGACCCGACGCTCAGATCCATGCCACCTCCACGCCTCCCGGCCGGGGCACCGTAGCCCCGCGACCCCGCTGGCTACCCTCCGACCGTGCCCGCTCCCCGCTCCCGCGCCCCCGTCACGAGCGTCGTCGCCCTCCTGGCCGCCGCGCTCGTCAGCTGCGCGGGTGGTGGCACCCCCGACCTGGACGTCGTCGGCACACCGCAGGTCGCCGCCCCCGTCGCCGGTTCGTCGCAGGTCGCGGTCACCGTGGCCAACGACGGCGACGGCGACGACGTGCTGGTCGGCGCCGGCACCGACGCGGCGCTCGCCGCCGAGATTCACCGCACCACCGTCGCCGACGGCGCGGCCGTTATGGAGGTGCTCGAGGAGGTCCCGATCCCCGCCGGTGAGCAGCTCGTGTTCCGTCCGGGTGAGCTCCACCTGATGCTGGTCGTGCCGGACGAGACCGTGCGCGAAGGCGGTACCTTGCGCCTCGTCCTCGAGTTCGAACGCTCCGGCGACGTGGTCGTCGACGCGACGGTCGTCGACCTGCTCGATCTCGCCGAGGACGCGGCCGACGCCCGCGAGGCCGAGGACGCCTGACACGGCCCCCGGCTGGCTCCGGTGGTCCCGCGCCGCTCGCTCCACCGACCCGAGGTCACCCTCCCCGTGCCGCGTCCCCTCCTGCTGCTGTTCGCCGCGCTGCTGGTGCTGCTGTCGGCGTGCGAACCGTCGAGCTCGACCGCGTTCACGGCCACCAACCTCGGCGTCGGCGACGACGGTTGGCGCGGGATCCCGCTGGATCTCGACCCGCCTCGCACGCTGCCCGACGTCACGCTCACGGACGTGGACGGCCAGGACGTCGCGCTCGCCGAGGACCTCGCCGGATCGCCCGTGCTGCTGTTCTTCGGCTACACCTCGTGCCCGGACATCTGCCCGATCCACCTGCGCACGATCGCGTCATCGATGAGCGCGCTCGGGGTCTCGACGGACCAGGTGCAGGTCGTGTTCGTGTCCGTTGATCCGGAACGCGACACCCCCGAACGGATCGACGAGTTCACCACCGCCTTCGACCGCAACTTCATCGGTCTGCGTGGGGACATCGAGGTGGTCGAGGAGGCACTGGCGCAGCTCGACATGCCCGGCCCGGTCGTCGAGGGCGCTGACCCGCGCGGCGAGGGCGAGCTCATCGGTCACCCGGCGCAGGTGATCGGGTTCGACCACGCGGGCGTCGCACGTCGGCTGTGGCCCTTCGGTGCCCGCCGCGCCGACTGGGTGGCCGACCTCCCCCGCATCCTGGAGGAGTGGACCGCGGAGCGCGGCTCGGGACGAGCGAGCGACGATCCGCAGCCGCTCGACACCGACCGGGACGTCGAGGGGCTCCCGGGGAGCCACGGTCAGGGCGAGGAGCAGCCGTGAACGTGGCGTGGTGGTGCTCGGGCACCGGCCAGGTGTGGACCTGGCGTTACACCCCGTTCATCGGTGTGTGGCTGGTGGCCGCGGCGTTCATCGGTTCGTACGTCGCGGCGCACCGCCGTGCCGGCCAGCCCCTCGACCGGACGCTGCTCCGCCGGTGGTGCCTCGGCGTCCTCGCCCTGTTCGTGGTCTCCGAGTGGCCCATCGGGCAGCTCGGTGCGGGCTACCTCGCCACCGTCGGGGTCGCCCGGTACGTGGTCTACACGTTCGTGGCTGCGCCGCTGTTGCTGTCGGCCCTCCCGACGTGGTTGATCGACCGGTGGCTGCCGTTCGGATCGCGCCGTGAGCGGGCCGTGAGCTTCGTGACGCGCTGGCCGGTGGCCCTGCTGGTGTTCAACGTCGTGCTCTTCGGGACCCACGTGCCCGTCGTCGTCGACGGGCTGAAGACCACCCAGCTCGGGTCCTTCTCGATCGACGTGCTCCACCTGTCCGCCGGGCTGGTGTGGTGGTGGCCGGCGATCCGGCGAGAACGGGCGAGGAACGCCATCCAGGAGCCGATCCGCGCCTTCTACCTGTTCGCGTCCTCGGTCCTGATGTTCGTCCCGGCCGCGTTCCTGACCTTCTCCCCGCTGCCCCTCTACGGGCTGTACGAGCTGGCGCCCCCGCTGTGGCTCGGCTTCGACGCCATCGCCGACCAGCAGGCCGCCGGCATCGTGATGAACGTGGTCGGCGGGTTCGTGCTGTGGGGCATCATCGCCGCGCTGTTCCTGCGGTGGGCCCGCGACCAGCACGAGGACGACGAGGTCACGCGCCGCGCCGAGAACGTCGTCCGGCTCGCCCAGGCACGCGCGTCGTCAGCCGACCGCGACGAGCCCTGACGGTCAGCACCGAGCGACAGCAGCGCAACTTCCTGGGCTCGGGCCCAGGTCCTTGCACTGGACGGGTCCGATCGAGCGTCGACGCTGCAACTTCCTGGGCGCAGGCCCAGGTCGTTGCACGGCTAGCCGATCGGGTCGCCGGGGATGGGCATGCCGCGCTGGACGAGGCCGAGCGCTTCCTCGGGGTCCATCCCGGCCGGGAGGCGTGACTTGACCACGCGGACGGGCACGCCGACGGCGATGGAGAACGGCGGGACGTCAGCGTTGACGAGGCAGTGCGACGCGATCACCGACCCGAACCCGACGTCGACGCCGCGCAGCACCGTGGCCTTCTCGCCGATCCAGACGTCACCGCCGACCCGCACGGGCGACTTGACGATGCCCTGGTCCTTGATGGGTACGTCGAGCCGGTGGTAGATGTGATCGAAGTCGCAGATGTAGATCCAGTCGGCCAGGATGCAGGCCTCGCCGAGCTCGACGTCGAGGTAGGTGTTGACGACGTTGTCGCGGCCCATCACGACCTTCGCGCCGAGGGTGAGCTGACCCTCGTGGGCGCGGAGCTTGTTGTCGTTGCCGATCCAACACCAGGGACCGATGACGAGCCGCCCGTGGTACGGGCGGGCGTGGAACTCGACGCGCTTGCCGGTGAAGGTCAGACCCTGGAACTCGACGTTGTGCCCGGTCGCCTTCAGCCGCGCGACGTGCCAGGCATAGCGCTGGTAGAGGCGCAGGAACTGCGGCGTGTACATCCTGCGCTCGACGGCGAACCGCGCGGCGCCGCGCCACCCCCACCGCGGGTAGCGGCGCCGCATCGGTGGCCGGCGCAGGTGCGAGGGGACGCCGAGCTCGGCGAGGGCGTCATCGCCGAAGGCCGACGCGCGGGCCATGCCCTCGCGTGCGATCTCGGTGGCGACAGCCAGCTCGGCGTGCTGGGACAGCGCCTGCCGGGCGGCGTCCTCGACGGCGGCCGGGTCGTCCACGTCGACGTCGAGGAGGGGATCGCCCTCGACCAGGTCGCGATCGGCGACCGCGGGGCGGGCGCCCTCGTCGGTGACGACCTCGGCAGCTTCGGGCACACGCCGCGTGCCGATGACGCGGTGCTCGCCGTCCGCTGCCGGGTCGGTCACGCGGGCTTCCGGGCGTGCAGGATCAGGTTGTAGAACAACCCGCGCGGCACGACCCGGCGCAAGACCTTCTCGTCGAGCGCGGCGAACCGATTGTAGTTGTCGAACGCGAAGAACGCCCAGCGGGTCCCGAGCAGACCCGGCCGCACCGACGCCTCGATGGTGCGCACCGACCAGCCGAACCAGTTCGCGGTGAGCTCCTCGGTGACCACCCGCACGTCCTCGAAGCCGGCGAGGTCGGCCATGTGTTCGACGTCGTCGGGCCGGAAGGTGTGCAGGTCGACCTGGTCCTCGAGGGCGGCGAGGACGGCGTCGCGGTCCTCGGCGTGCGAGCCGCTCGACGGCTTGCGCCAGCTCTCCAGCCCGGGGAGCTTGGTGACCTGCATGAACGCCCGCCAGGTGTTGTGCTTGACGAAGTGCGAGATGCGGTCGCCGAAGTGGGTCGGTTCGCCGGCGATGACCAGCGTCCCGCCGGGAGCGAGCACGCGGTACATCTCCTGGATGGCCTTGCCGGGTACGGGCAGGTGGTGGATGAAGGCGTGCCCGATGACCAGGTCGAAGCTGTCGTCGTCGTACGGCAGCGCTTCGGCGTCACCCTGGGTGGTGGTGATCTCGAGCCCGTGGTCGCGGCCGTTGCGTTCGCAGACGTCGAGCATCCCCTGGGAGATGTCACTGGCCTCGAGGGTGGCGCCATCGAGCGCGCCGCCGAGGGCGAGGTTGATCGTGAAGAACCCGGTGCCCGCACCGACCTCGAGCACGCGGTCGAAGGTCGCCCCCTCGGGCACCACCTTGCGGAGCCGCTCGACGGCGTACTCGATGCAGCGCTCGTCGTAGGAGATCGAGAACTTCTCCTCGTAGCTCTGCGCCTCCCAGTCGTGGTAGGCGGCCTGCTTCTGCTTGAGGTCCATCGCGTCGGTGTCGGCGTAGGTCAGCTCATCCGGCAGCGCTTCTGCGGACATCTCGATCTCCTGCTGGTGGTGCGGGGCGGTGGTGCGACGTCGTGGTGCGTCGCGTGGAGCAGCGTCGGGTCGGGTGTCAGCGGCCGGTGAACTCGGCCTTGCCGGGTCCGTTCTCGATGAAGCTGGCGATGCCCGTCCGGGCGTCCTCGGTGGCGAAGCAGGCCGCGAACATGGCGGTCTCGAGCCGCAGCCCCTGGTCGAGCGGCTGCTCGGTGCCGTCCTCGATCGCGCGTTTGGCCAAGCCGATGGCGTACGGGCCCGCGGCGTACCTGGCCGCAGCCGCCGCCGCGGCGGCCTCGAGCTCGTCGACCGAGTGCAGCTCGTCGGCCAGACCGATCTCGACCGCTTCGGTCGCGTCGACCATGCGACCGGAGAGGATCAGCTCCTTGGCCTTGGACAGCCCGACGAGGCGTGGCAGGCGCTGGGTCCCGCCGGCGCCGGGGATGATGCCGAGCAGGATCTCGGGCTGGCCGAGCTTGGCGTTGTGGGCGACGAACCGGAAGTCGCACGCCATCGCCAGCTCACACCCGCCGCCGAGGGCGTACCCGGTGATCGCGGCGATGGTGACCATCGGCACGCGGGCGAGGGTGTCGAGGCTGCGTTGGAGGATCGCGCCGATCCGGGGCGCCTCCTCGGCGGTCCAGGTCGGGAACTCCTTGATGTCCGCGCCGGCGGCGAACACCTTCGGACCGCCGGTGACGACCAGAGCGCGGACGTCGTCGCGTTCGGTGGCCTCGTCGGCGGCGCCAGCGATCTCGCGCCAGACCTGCAGCGACAGCGCGTTCATCGGCGGCCGCTCGAGCCGCAGCGTGCCGACACGGGTCTCCGCGTCCACGTCGAGACGGACGAACTCGCCCACGGTTGCTCCCCACGATCGGTGACCACCGAGTCTAACGGCGCGTCCGGCTGGCCCTCCCCTCGGGGTCGGCCTCTACGCTGTCGGCCGTGAGCTCGCCCCGCAGCGCCGCCGCCCCAACGTCACCGCGATCGGTGACGCTGTCCCCCCTGCCCGGCACCCCGCCGCCAGCAGCCGACGATCCGCTCGGCTTCCCCGGCTACGTGGAACGGCTGGCGTCCGCGCGTGAGGACGATCCGGACGCGGAATCGCTCGAGGTCGGGACGGTCACCGTGAGCGGTGTCGAGGTGGTCGTCGCCCGGGGCGTGTTCAGCTTCCTCGGCGGCTCGATGGGGACCACGCACGGCGACCGCTTCGCGCACGCCGCGTCGGTCGCTGCGGACCGCGGGCTCCCCCTGTTCGTGGTGACCTCGTCCGGCGGTGCCCGGATGCAGGAGGGCATGCGCTCGCTGATCCAGATGTCCCGGGCCGCCGAGGGCGTCCGTCGGCTCCGCGAGGCCGGCGTCCCGGTGGTCGCCCACCTGACCCACCCCACCACGGGCGGCGTCCACGCGTCCTACGGAGCGCTCGCGGACGTGGCGGTGGCCGATGCCGGCGCCACGATCGGGTTCGCTGGACCGCGGGTCGTCGAGGCGTTCACCGGTGACGCGGTGGGCGACGACAGCCACACCGCCGAGGCCGCCCTCGGATCCGGGCTGGTCGATGCGGTGACCGCGTCACCGGACAGCGCGCTCGAGTGGGCCGGCACCGCCCTCCGACTGCTCCACCCGGCGCACCGTCACGGGGCGCTGCCGGCCGCCGAGCACGTCGACGAGCCCACCGTCGAGCACGAGCCCTGGGACGCGGTCCGCCGCGCACGCCGCACCGACCGCCCGTCCGCCCGGGATCTGCTCGCCGACGTCTTCGACGAGCACCTCGAGCTCCGCGGCGATCGTGCGGGCACCGACGACGCGGCCGTGGTCACCGCGCTCGCGCGGCTCGGACAGCGCACCGTGGTGATCGTCGGCTTCGACCGACGGGGATCACGCGACGGCGGGCGGCCGGGGCAGGCCGTGGCGGCCGGCTACCGCAAGCTCCAACGGGCGCTGCGCCTGGCGGGCCGGCACGACCTGCCCGTGGTCGCCCTGGTCGACACCCCAGGGGCCGACCCGTCACCAGCGTCCGACCGATCCGGTCTGGCGACCGCCATCGCCGAGACCTTCGTGGCGACCCTCGCGGTCACGGCTCCGACGATCG
>NZ_JBBEBZ010000216.1:10467-10558 GCF_040882075.1 Nitriliruptor sp. | reverse complement strand
GCCGGCGGGGTTCGGCGCGACGGTCTCGTGCAAGGACCTGGGCCCCAGCCCAGGAAGTTGCGCCGGCGGGGTTCGGCGCGACGGTCTCGTG
>NZ_JBBEBZ010000216.1:0-10367 GCF_040882075.1 Nitriliruptor sp. | reverse complement strand
CAAGGACCTGGGCCCCAGCCCAGGATGTTGCGCCCGAAGCGGGAGCGGGTGGCCAACGCTCCTAGGGTGCGCGTCCGGTCGGGGCCGTCCGTGCCACCTCGCCGTCGGGAGCAGATCCGTGGACTTCGCCCACTCGCAACGCGCGCAGGAGTTGATCGAACGCGTCCGCGCGTTCATCGCCGAACGCATCGCGCCGATCGAGCACGACCTGCTGCGTGAGATGCAGGCGCAGCCGCAGCCGTGGTCGATCCCGCCGGTCGTCGAGGAACTGAAGGACGCCGCCCGGTCCGAAGGCCTCTGGAACCTGTTCCTCCCCGGAGAGCACGGCGCTGGCCTCAGCAACGTCGAGTACGCCCCGCTCGCCGAGGAGATGGGCCGCTCCCACCTCGCGTCGGAGATCTTCAACTGCAGCGCGCCCGACACCGGGAACATGGAGGTGCTGCTGCACTTCGGGTCCGAGGCCCAGCAGCGCCGTTGGCTCGACCCGCTGCTCGAGGGCCGCATCCGGTCGGCGTTCTGCATGACCGAACCGGACGTCGCGTCCTCGGACGCGACCAACATGGAGGCCACCGCCGTCCTCGACGGCGACGAGGTCGTCCTGAACGGGCGCAAGTGGTGGAGCACCGGCGTCGGGCACCCCGACTGCGAGGTGCTGATCTTCATGGGGGTCACCGACCCGGCCGCGCACCGCTACTCGCAACACTCGATGGTGCTCGTGCCGATGGACACGCCGGGGGTCCGCGTCGAGCGGTTGCTGCCGGCGATGGGCTACCTCGACGCACCCTCCGGCCACGGCGAGGTGTCCTTCACCGACGTCCGGTTGCCGGCGGACGCCATCATCGGGGGACCGGGTCGTGCCTTCGAGATCGCCCAGAGCCGGCTCGGTCCGGGTCGGGTCCACCACTGCATGCGCCTGATCGGACTGGCCGAGGCCGCGCTCGAGCTCGCGTGCGAGCGGGCCGCGACGCGGACCGCGTTCGGCAAGCCGCTGGCCAACCTCGGTGGCAACCGGGAACGGATCGCCGACGCTCGGATCGCGATCCAGCAGGCGCGGCTGCTCGTGCTGCACGCCGCGTGGTTGCTCGACACCGAGGGGTTGCTCGGCGCCCTGTCGGCCGTCTCGCAGATCAAGGTGGCCGTGCCGAACGTCGCGCAGCAGGTCATCGACGCCGCGATGCAACTGCACGGTGGCTCCGGGATGTCCGACGACTACCCGTTGGCCGCCGCGTGGACCATCGCCCGCGCCCTGCGCATCGCCGACGGTCCCGACGAGGTGCACCGTGGGGTGGTCGCTCGGATCGAGCTCGGCCCCTACCTCCAGCGCGCCAAGGACGCTGCCGAGGTCGCGGGGTGAGCGACGAGCTCGTCGATCGTCACCTCGCCGAGGTCCGCGACGCGGACGCGTTCGACGTGGCCGCGGTGCACGCGTGGCTCCGCGACGAGGTGGCGGGACTCCCGGATGACCCCCCGGAGGTCCGCCAGTTCACCGGCGGGGCGTCGAACCTGACCTACCTGTTGCGCTACCCCGATCGCGAGCTGATCCTGCGGCGCCCACCGGTCGGGGCGAAGCCGGCCTCCGGTCACGACGTGCTGCGCGAGGCCCGCATCCAGGAGCTGCTCCAGCCGGCCTTCCCCTACGTGCCCGCCGTCGTGGCCACCGCGGAGGCCCACCCGGTGCTGGGGAGCGACGTCGCCGTGACCGAGCGGCTGCACGGCACCATCCTCCGCTCGCGCATCCCGTCCGCGCTGGACCTCGACGCGGCGGCTGCTCGGCACCTGTCGGAACAGCTCGTCGACCGGTGGGTGGAGCTGCACGACGTCGACCCGCTCGCCACGGGGCTCGCATCGTTCGGGCGGGGCCCCGGGTACGTGGAGCGGCAGATCACCGGGTGGTCGCAGCGGTACCGCGCCGCCCGGACCCGCAACGTGCCGAGCTTCGAGCGCGTCATGGCCTGGCTCGAGGCCCACCGTCCGGACGACGTCGGGTCGTGCGTCGTCCACGGCGACTGGCGGTTCGACAACCTCGTCCTCGCGCCGGACGACCCGTCCCGGATCGTCGGCGTCCTCGACTGGGAGCTCGCGACCGTCGGCGACCCGCTCATGGACCTCGGCGCCTCGCTGGCCTACTGGGTCCAGGCCGACGATGGCCGGGCCTTCCGCATGCTCCGCCGTCAGCCTACCGATGCCCCGGGGATGCTCACCCGCGACGAGGTCGTGGCGCGCTACCTGGCGGCGACGGGCCGCAGCGTCGCCCCCGACGGGTGGCGTTTCTACGAGGTCTACGGGCTGTTCCGCCTGGCCGTGATCATCGAACAGATCCACGCGCGCGACGTGGTCAGCGCGTCGCGCAACCCCGCGTTCCGGTGGTTCTGGCTCGGTGTGCACGTCCTGCACCGACGGTGCCTGCGGCTGATCCGGCAGGCGGGGCGCTGATGGCGACCATCCTGCTGGTCCGTCACGGTCAGGCGTCGTTCGGCGCCGCTGACTACGACGTCCTGTCCGAGACCGGTCAGCGCCAGGCTGCCATCGTCGCGGAACGGCTGGCGATGCTCACCGACGTGCGGCAGGTCGTGCGCGGCGCGCTGGTCCGTCAGCGTGACACCGCGGCACCGCTCCTCGAGCGCCTCGGGACCGCTGCGGTCGAGGACGCCAGGTTCGACGAGTACGACCACGTCGAGCTGGTGCGCCAGGTGTTGGACGACCCCGCGCAGCTGCCCGCCGAGGCCCGTCAGGACGATCCTCGACGTGCGTTCCAGGCCGTGCTCGAGCACGCGCTCGCCCGGTGGATCGCCGGGGATCACGGGGCCGACCAGGAGAGCTTCGCCGCGTTCCGTGCTCGTGTCCGTGGAGCCGTCGTCGATCTGGCCGACGGCCTGTCCGGCACCGCCGTGGTGGTCACCTCCGGGGGCGTCATCTCCGCCGTGTGCGCCGACGCGCTCGGGCTCGAGCCGCGAGGTTGGGCCCGGCTCAACACCGTGATCGTGAACTCCTCGATCACCAAGCTCGTCGTCGGCCGCCGAGGCACCACGCTCGTCAGCGTCAACGACCACGCGCACCTCGAGCCGCACGGGCGGGAGCTGCTGACCTACCGCTGACCCGAAGCGCCACCCTGGGCGGGAGAACCGTTCGAACGGTTCTCCCGCGGGTGAGCGCGGACCCGGCGTGGCTCTCCGTACCGTCCGGTCCTGCCCGAGACCACCCCCGGAGGTGCCCGCGTGAGCCTGTTCCTGATCGAGATCCCGACCCTGGCCGTCGAACGCTCGGAGGTCGATCACCTCATCGAACGGCTCGTCCCGGCCGTCCGGGCTTCCGGCGCGAGCGTCGTCGAGTCGCGGGTCACCGCCGACCTCAAGCGGCTGTTCACGGTGGTCGAGCACGACACCGCCGATGCCGACGCGGTGCGGTCCGCAGTCGCGGACGCCGGCATCGAGGTCGAGGACGTCGCGCAGGTGCGGCTCGTCGGCGCCGAGCTCGACGACGTCAAGGCCGAGGCTGCGGCTGCTCCCCGGTACCTGGTCGAGTGGGACCTGCCGGCCGAGCTGACCATGGACACCTACCTGGCGCGCAAGCGCGAGAAGTCCCCCCTGTACGCCGAGGTCCCCGAGGTCGCCTTCCGCCGCACCTACGTGCGCGAGGACCTCGGCAAGTGCCTGTGCTTCTACGACGCGCCGTGCGTCGAGGACGTCGAGCGGGCGCGGGACGTGGTGTCCGCGCCGATCGACCGCCTCCACGAGCTGGCCTGACGTGCGGACCGACACGCTGCTCAGTCCTCCGACCGACGCTCCGGCCGACGCTCCGACCGACCTGGCCCGCCTGGTCGACGAGGCCGCCGCTCGCGCTGCCGCGGTCGACCGCGGTGAGCTGGACCTCCGCCCGACGTTGCGGGAGCTCGGCGCCGCCGGCCTGCTCGACCTCGGTCTGCCCGGTGGACCCGGCAGCCTCGCCGATCAAGCGACGGTCGTGCACGAGCTCGCCCGCGTCTGCACCGCGACGGCGTTCTCGGTGTGGGCGCACCGGACCGCGCTGGACTACCTCGCACGCTGGGGGAGCGAGGAGATCCAGCGCACGCTGGTGCCCGCGCTCGTTGCCGGGGAACGTCCCGGCGCGACCGCGATGGCCACCGCGTTCCAAGCGGCGCTCGGGCTGCGTGAACTGACGGTCACCGCGCGCGAGCTCGACGGCCGGGTCGTGCTGGACGGCACGATCCCCTGGGCGTCCAACCTGTTCACCGACGGGGCGGTCGTGGTGCTGCCGGCCAGGACCGAGGCGGGGCGCAACCTGGTCGTGGCCATCACAACCGACCAGGCGGGGGTCCGGCTGCGCCCGTACCCCGAGCTGCTCGCCCTCGGCTCCACGGCGTCGACCACCGTGACCCTCGAGGGTGTCGAGGTCGCTGTCGGCCGCGTGCTGACCGACCGCTTCCTCGACTTCCTCGCCGACGTCCGCCCCTCGTTCCTGCTGCTGCAGACGGCCCTGTGCCTCGGACTCGCCGACGCGTCGATCGCCGCCTCCGGCCCTCGCCACGAGGGCACGCTCAGCACCTTCCGAGCCGATCACGACTCCCTGCTCGCCCGGCGGGCGGATCTCGACGCGGTGTACCGCCGCCGGCTCGACGCTCCCGACCCCGCCGACGACGAGCTCGTGCGTCTGCGGCTCGAGGCCAGCGAGCTCGCCGTCGAGGCCACCCGCCACGAGGCGGCGGTCACCGGTGGAGCCGGCTACCTCGCCGCGTCCGCGACGGCACGGAGGCTGCGGGAAGCGGCCTTCCTCCCGATCCAATCTCCCACGGAGGCCCAGCTGCGATGGGAACTCTCGCGTTCGCGGTGACCGGAGGGGCGAAGATCTACGACTCGCCCTCCGGTCCCATCACCGCCTTCCGCGATCTCGACCTCGAGGTGGCGCGTGGTGAGGTGGTGTCGCTGCTCGGCCCGTCCGGGTGCGGCAAGTCCACCCTGCTGCGCATCGTCGCCGGGCTCGATCACCTGTCGGAGGGTGAGCTCGACGTGCCGAAGCGTCCCGACGGTCGCGCGGCGGCCGGCATCGTGTTCCAGGACGCCCACCTGCTGCCGTGGCTCGACGTCCGTGAGAACGTCGGTCTCGGTCTGCGCTACCGCGCCAACCGCGGGATCGGGAGCAGCGAGGTGGATCGTCTGCTCGAGGTCCTCGGCCTCGCCGCCCTCGCCGACGCGATGCCCCGAGAGCTGTCCGGGGGACAGGCGCAGCGCGTCGCGATCGCTCGGACCATCGTCACCGCGCCGCCGCTGCTGCTGCTCGACGAACCGTTCGCGGCCCTGGACCCGCTCACCCGCCGGACCCTGCAGGACTGGCTGCGTGACATCCGGTCGCTGCTGGACCTGACCGTGGTGCTCGTCACCCACGACGTCGACGAGGCGCTCCACCTCGGTGATCGGGTGGCGCTGCTGCGTGGTGGCGACCGCGGGATCACCGCCACGTGGGACGTCGCCGAGCTCGATCGCGACGATGCTGCCCTGGGCGACGCCCGCCGTGAGCTGCTGGACCGGTACGCGACCGACCCCCTCGCGCAGATCGATGGACTGGTGGCCTGATGCCCGATCACGACCCGCTCGTCCCGGCCAACCTCGACCGCCGTTCGCTGCTCCGGGGGCTGCTCGGCCTCGGCGTCATCGGAGCCGGCGGCGGCGTGCTGAGTGCCTGCAGCCGCCTGCTGGAGGACGACACCCAGACGGCGGCCAGCTCGCAGACCTCGTCAGCGAGCGACCCGGGGGACCCGCGGCTGCGCGTCGGGTACCTGCCTATCACCGACGCCACCCCCCTGCTGGCCGCGCACGGGCTCGGCCTCTACCAGGAGCAGGGGCTCGAGGTCGAACGGCCCACGCTGCTGCGGAGCTGGGCGCAGGTCGCCGAGGCGTTCCAGGCCCGCCAGGTCGACATCGTGCACCTGCTGATGCCGATGGCGGTGCAGCTGCGGTTCGCCAGCGAGGTGCCGCTGCGGATCGTCGCCTGGAACCACACCGGTGGGTCCGGCCTGACCGTCGCCAACGGGATCGACGACGTGTCGCAGCTGGCGGGCACCACCGTCGCCGTCCCGTTCTGGCACTCGATCCACAACGTGGCCCTGCAGCTGCTGTTCGCCGAGGCAGGCCTGACCCCCATCGTCGGTGCGGGTTCACCCTCCGAGTCGGACGGCACGGTGCAGCTGGTGGTGATGGCACCACCGGACATGCCACCGGCCCTGGCCCAGGGGTCGATCAGCGGCTACATCGTCGCCGACCCGTTCAACGCCGTCGCCGAGCTGCAGGACATCGGTCACATCCTGCGTTTCACCGGGGACGTCTGGCTCGACCACGCCTGCTGCGTGTCGGTGATGCACGCCGACGCGCTCGAGGAACGGCCCGACTGGTCGACGCGGACCGTCGAAGCGCTCGTCCGTGCACAGGCGGCCGTCCGCGAGGACCCGCTGGCCACCGCCACCCTGCTGTCGGACGCGGGCGAGGGGTACCTGCCACAACCGGAGCCGGCGATCGCCCGCGCCCTCACCCACTACGACCTCGGCGAGTACGGCGCGAGCGGCGCGATCCAGCACCCCGAGTGGGAGACGCGCCGCATCGGGTTCCAGCCGTTCCCGTTCCCGTCGTACACCGAGGAGCTGGTCCGCCGCATGCAGGACACCGTGGTCGACGGTGACCGGACCTTCCTCGACGGGCTCGACCCGGCCACCGTGCACGGCGATCTGGTCGACGACCGCTACGTACGTGAAGCGATCGACGCGGTGGGAGGTCCCGAGGTCTTCGACCTGCCGGCTGAGCTGTCGCGCACGGAGACCATCGATGTCTGAGCCGACGACCAGCCGTCTGGTCCGGACCCGGCGCGGCCTCGGCGGGCTGCTCCTCGCCGCCGCACTCTGGTGGACGGTCACGGACCTCGTGGCCGCCCCCGGGTCGATGCTGGCGCGGTTCTCGCCGCTCGACGCGGTGCCCGCGCTCGTCGCGCTCCTGACCAGCGGTCGCGGCGTGATCCACCTCGTGGTCACGCTCGAGCGGCTGCTGGCGGGACTGGCGCTCGCGGCGCTGGTCGGGGCGCCGCTCGGCATCGCCATCGGTCGCTCGCGTCGACTCGCGGAGCTCACCGGGTCGCTCTTCCAGTTCCTGCGGATGATCTCACCGCTCGCGTGGACCCCGATCGCCATCGTGCTGCTCGGGGTCGGCGACGCACCTGTGGTGTTCCTCGTGGCCGTCGCCGCGGTCTGGCCGATCGTGCTCAACGCCGCCGCCGGGGTCCACGCGCTCGATGGGGGGTGGCTGCGCGTCGCTGCCAGCCTCGGTGCCACCCGCCGGGAACAGCTCACCTCGATCGTCCTGCCCGGCGTCCGGGCGCACCTGGCCACGGGGTTGCGGGTCGCGCTCGGCACGGCCTGGATCGTCATCGTCCCCGCCGAGATGCTCGGTGTGGATTCCGGGCTCGGCTACGCCATCCTCGACGCCCGTGACCGGCTCCGCTACGACGAGCTCATGGGCGTGGTCGTCCTGATCGGCGCCGTCGGGTTCGTGCTCGACAGCCTCGCCCAGCGGCTGGCGACCCGGGCTCGCGGCCGGCGTCGGTGGCCAGCGGTGCTCACACGGACCGGCACGCCCGCAGCGCCGGACGACGATCGGGCACCGGTGCCGCTGCCCTGACGCGGCGCCCGCCGGCGCACGGGTCCAGTGGTGTGCCCACCCGCGGTCAGCGTGGCTGGTCGCCGACGCCCGTGATCGCGTCGATCTCGGCGAGATCGTCGGCGGTCAGCTGCCACCCGACGGCGCGGACGTTGGCGCGGATCTGGTCCGCGTGGGTCGCGCCGGCGATCACCGACGCCACCGGCACCTGCACGGCCAGCCACGACACGGCCAGCTCGAGCAGGGTGCGGTCACGATCCGCCGCGAACGCTGCCAGCTGCCGGGTGGTGGCCAGCCGCTCGTCGTTCAACCGTTCGGCGCGCCGATCCTCCGGCATGTCGACCAGACGCCACGAGGGGTCGTGGTCCTCACCGCTGGTGTACTTGCCGGTCAGCAGCCCCGACGCGAGTGGGAAGTAGGGCAGGACCGCCAGGCCGTGTCGGCGGACCGCCGACAGGTTGCCGTCCCGTTCGATGTCGCGGTCGAGCAGGCTCCACTGGTCCTGGGCGCAGACGAACCGCGGACCCTCGGTCGCTGCCGCGGCGGCGTCGACCTCGTCGGCGCTGAGGTTCGAGTGTCCGATCTCGCGCACCCACCCCGCGGTGACGAGCTCACCGAGCGCGCCGATGGTCTCGGCGATCGGGACGTCGGGGTCGGGCTGGTGGAGCTGGTAGAGGTCGATGTGGTCGGTCCCGAGGCGGCGCAGGCTGGCTTCGCAGGCGCTGCGGACGTACCCGGGGGCGGCGCCACGCCGCTGCTCGTCGAGCTCCATGCCGAACTTGGTGGCGATGACCACCTCGTCACGGTGGCGACCGAGCGCGGCGCCGAGTAGCTCCTCGGACCAGCCTCGGTCCCCGCGGTACACGTCAGCGGTGTCGAAGAGGGTCACGCCCTCGTCGAGCGCGGCCTCGACCACCGGTCGCGTCCCGTCGAGAGCGAGTCGGCGACCGAAGTTGTTGCAGCCGAGCCCGACCGCCGAGACCTCGAGCGAACCGATGTGGCGGGTCTCCATCAGACGACCTCGTGATCTGCGACGGCGACGGCCCGCTCCTCGACCGTCGGGCTGGGCACCAGCCGCTGGAAGAGCCGGCCACGTTCGGCGTACAGCACCAGGCAGAAGGCGAGCACCCCGTAGCCGAGGAAGCCGAACGACAGCGGGATGATGGTGCCATCGAAGGTGCGGTCGAGCAGCGCTCCGAGCAGCGCCCCGACGGCGATCTGTGTGGCGCCGATGACCGATGCAGCCGTGCCGGCGATGGCCCCCATCGGCGTCATCGCGATCGTGTTGAAGTTCGGGATGAGGAGGGCGTGCGAGACCAGCATGGCGGCGATGCCGATGAGGAACACCCACAGCGGGGGGCGTCCACCGGTCAGCACGGCCATGACGACCAACCCTGAGGCCGCGACGAGGTACCCGATCAACACCCCGTGGGCGAGCCGGCGCGTCCCGATCCGCTCGACGACCTTCCCGTTGGTGAACATCGCCACGCCCATGACGGCCGCGAGCCCGCCGAAGATGAGCGGGAAGCGGTCCGACTGGTCGAAGACCTGGTCGTAGATCAGCTCGCTGCTGGCCAGGTACGAGGCGAAGACGCCGTACATCGCCGTGAGCGCCAGGGTGTAGCCGACGGTCTGACGGTTCGAGACGACGACGCGGGCGGCGGCACCGATGCGCGAGAACGTCAGCGGCAGCTGGTGCTCGGGTGCCAGCGTCTCCGGGATACGCCGGGCCCACAGCGCGGCCGCGACCGCCGCGACGGCCGATCCGACCGCGAGCCACCGCCACGACACGAAGGTCGCCACCCCGGCAGCGAGGCTCGGGGCGATGACGGGCACGAGGATGAACACGGCCATGATGAACGACATGGCCTTCGCCATCCGCTCACCCTCGTAGGTGTCGCGCACGATCGCGAGCGTGACCACGCGGGGTCCGGCCGCGCCGAGGCCCCACACGAAGCGGGCCACGAGCAGCACGCCGAGGTTCGGGCCGATCGCGGTGGCGAGCGCCGCCACCCCGTAGATGGCGTACCCGATGTGCAACGCGCGCTTGCGGCCGTACCGGTCGGCGATCGGGCCGTAGAAGAGCTGGCCGGCCGCGAGACCGAGGAAGTAGGTCGTGATCAGACCGGTGACCGCCGTCGCCCCGACGGCGAGCCCGAGGTCGGCTCGGATCGAGTCGTAGACCGGCAGGAGCAGGTCGATCCCGAGGGCCGCCAACGCCATCGACAACGCCAGGAAGCTGGTCAGCTCGATGCGACCCGGCGCCCGACGATCGGGCGGTGCCGAGGAGGGGCCGATGCCGGTGGGCGTCGGTGAGGTGCAGACGGACACGGGGGGATCCTGGGGGCTGACGAGCTCGGGGCCCGGCGGGTGCGGGCGGGCTGGACAGCGATGACAGTATCTCGATGTCGAGACACCGTACGGGGTCCGTGGCCGAGCGTCACCGCGGCCGGGTGCCGTGCGCTCGATGCGCCCGCCGCCCGGCCGTCGAACGAGCGGTGGCCCGGCCGCCGCGAGGCGAGCCGGGCCACCGAGGTGGAGCGGGTCAGGTGCGGGGAGCCGGGGGAGGCGTGATCGGGGTCGGCATCGCGGTCGGCGCGCCGTTGCTGACGGAGCCGTCCGAGCTGGCATCACGCTTGACGCCTTCGGCGGCGTGCTGCGCCTCGTCCTTGACGTCCTCGGCGGCGTGCTGCGCCTCGTCCTTGACGTCCTCGGCGGCGTGCTGCGCCTCGT
>NZ_JBBEBZ010000215.1:0-1721 GCF_040882075.1 Nitriliruptor sp. | reverse complement strand
CGTGCTGTAGACGTTGGGGTCGCCGATCGTGGCGAACGCGGCGGTCCGTCCGTCGCCGACCACCTCGGCGACCGCAGCTGCGGCGGCACGCCAGCTGTCCTCGCGGGCGTCCTCGCCCAGCTCGAACGGCAGCCGTGTGATCGGGGTGGCGTGCGGCACGTGGGCGAGCACGACCCGTTCCGCGTACCCGGGCTCGTCGGGCGGCGAGGTGGCCGACACCGGCACGAAGATGGCGTCCGCGGCCAGCAGCGCGTCGCGGCCTTTGACCGTGATCAGCTCCGGGTCGCCGGGCCCGACCCCGACCCCGAGCAGTGAGCCCGCGCGGCCCTCGTCGCTCGCCGCCATCATCGGAGCACCTCGGCGCCGACGTCCGGATCGGTAGGGCCCGTGTCGGTGTCCACCCGTCCTGCCGGGACGTTGTGCCGGGGTCCGGCGGGCTCGGCACGGGCGGCCGCAGCGACGAAGCACCGCGCCATATGGGGGGCGCCCACCCAGGCGGCGTGGAGGTAGCTCGCGTGCAGCGTGCCGGTGACGAAGCCCTCCGGGCCCGTGTTGCTGCGGGCGGTCAGCTCCCACGCGGGCTGTGTCCCGGCGCGGGGCTCGACGGTCGTGCGGTGGAACTCGTGCCCGCGGACGCCGGTTCCCGCGGGGCCGAGCGCGCCTGCCGTCGCCGTCCGTGCTTCGCGGTAGCCCAGTGTCAGTCGGTCGCCGAAGGTGGCGTCCGCGTCGATGAGCCCGACCATCGGGTGGCCGTCCAGTTCGCGGCACAGGTAGAGCAGGCCGCCGCACTCGGCGACGATGGGGCCGCCCGCCGCAGCCAGGACGCGCAGGTCGTCTGCCAGTCGTGTGTTGGCCGCGAGGTCTTTAGCGTGGACTTCGGGGAACCCGCCGCCGAGGTAGGCGCCGACCGTGCCCTCAGGCAGTCCTTCGTCGGTCAGCGGGTCGAACGTCACGACCTCGGCTCCTGCGGCAGCGAGTAGTTCGCGGTGCTCCTCGTAGACGAACGTGAACGCGCGCCCGCCGGCGATGGCGATGCGGGGACGTCCGGCGACGGGCGTGCCGACCACGGCCTGTGGCGACCAGACGGCCGTGTCCAGCGGTGGGGCGCTGCGGGCGAGTGTGAGCACCGCGTCCAGGTCCAGGCGGGCGGCGACCGCCTCTCCGAGGTCGGTCACGGTCCGGCGGGCATCGTCGGAACGTTCGGCTGCGGGGATCAGCCCGAGGTGTCGGGAGGGGGTGACCAGCGAGTCGTCGCGGTGCAACGCGCCGACGACCGGTAGCTGCAGGGGGGCCAGCGCTTCGCGGACGAGCTGCTCGTGCGCGTCCGAGCCCAGCCCGTTGAGCACGATGCCGGCGATGCGCACGGTCGGGTCGAAGGTCGCGAACCCGTACACCTCAGCGGCGACGGACCGTGACGCGGCGGTGGTGTCCACGACCAGCAGTACTGGCGCCCGCAAGAGCCGGGCCACGTGCGCGGTCGAGGCCTCGTCGTCGGCGCCCCGTCCGTCGTACATCCCCATGACGCCCTCGATGACCGAGACGTCGGCGTCGCGGGCACCGTGCGCGAACAGCGGGCCGATCCGGTCCGGCCCGTGCAGGAACGCGTCGAGGTTGCGGGGTGGCCGGCCGGTCGCGACCGCGTGGTAGCCGGGATCGATGAAGTCCGGGCCGACCTTGTGTCCCGACACCGTCAGGCCACGCGCGCTGAGCGCCGCCATCAA
>NZ_JBBEBZ010000214.1:0-55436 GCF_040882075.1 Nitriliruptor sp. | reverse complement strand
ATCGTCGCGCCCCGTCGCCGACGTGACCGGACAGGCGAACGTGCACATCTTCGGGCAGTAGCTGCCGTGCAGGGCATCGTCGGCGACCGCGCCGACGTGCGGCCCGGCAGCATCGATCCTCGGGGTCGTCACGACGGCTCCTGCCGTGTGCCGATCCCGAGCTTGCCGGGGTTCAGCAGGTGATCCGGATCGAGGGCGTCCTTGACGCGGCGCAACACGTCGAACCCCGCGGGGCCGAGCTCCTCGGGCAGGTAGGGCGCCCGCAACAGACCGATCCCGTGGTGGTGCGAGGCGGTCGCACCCGCAGCGAGCGCCGCACGTTGGCCCACCTCCCAGGCCGCGTCGTAGCGCGCGAGGGCCCGGACCTCGTCGCCGTCGTTGATGGCACCGAGGGTGTAGTAGATGGACGCGCCGGTGTCGTAGACGTGGCTGACGTGGGCCAGCACGAGATCCACCTGCTCCTGGAGCGCATCCCGGACGGCGACGTACAGCGCGGGCAGATCGCGCCAGAGCCCCGCCACCTCCATGGTGTCGAGGGTCAGCGCGTCGCCGAAGGTGCCGCCGGGCTTGACGTAGTCGGCGAACCGGTAGCTCATGTCGTGGCGGTGCGAGCGCCAGTGCTCCCCCGGCCCGCGCCCGAGGTCCTGCGCTCCGAGCCGGGCGAGCTCCCCGGTGGCGACCTGCTCGGTGAACTCGGCCACGTCGTCACGTCCCTCGCAGCCGACGATCAGCAGGCACCCCCCCGGGACCGGGAGCCCCTGCCCGCCGAAGACGACGCCGGTGTCGGGCTCGTCGTAGAGCCGCAGCACGGCCGGCATGGTCCCGGTCCGCACGATGGCACGCATGGCGTCGAGGCCGGCCGCGAGGTCGCTGACCAGCCACCCGCGGTCGAGGGCGACGTCCGGGGCGGGTCGCACGCGGAGCCACGCGCGGGTGATGATCCCCGTGGTGCCCTCACCGCCGAGGAACAGCCGCGTCAGGTCCGGGCCGGACGAGCTCTGCGGGACCGGACGGGACGTGAACACCTGCCCGTCGGCCAGCACGACCTCGAGCCCGACGACGGTGTCCTCGAGCTTGCCGTGCAGCGAGGAGGCCTGACCGGCCGACCGCACCGCCAGGAACCCGCCGATGGTCGACGCGTGGACGCTGGAGGGGTGGTGACCGAGCGTCCAACCGCGGTGGGCGAGGTGGTCCTCGAGCCGCTGGGCGATGACGCCCGGTTCGACCTCGATCACGCCCGAGACCTCGTCGAGCTCCCCGATGGCGGTGAGGTGCTTGAGGTCGATCGTGATGGCACCGCTGACGGGGGTGGCGCCGCCACAGACACCGGTGCCTGCCCCGAACGGCACGACCGCCACCCGGTTGGCGGCGCACCAGCGGAGGATCGCAGCCACCTCGTCGCGGCTGCGTGGCGCGACGACGGCATCGGGGACGGGGAGGTCCTCGCCGGCGCGCCGGCGCATGAGCATGCGCGGCCACCAGTCGTGTGCGTAGGTCTCGGTCGCGATCGGGTCGGTGACCACGTCGATGCCGGTCGTCCCCGCCAGATCGTCGAGCAGGGCGGCCGACAGCGCCACGGAGCACCTCGCTTCGGATGGGGGACGGACGGCGCAGGCTAACCCCGCGGGGTCAGGACTCGACGATGCCGCGGCGCAGACCGGCGAGCGACTCGGTCGCCGTGTAGGCCAGCGCGTCGTCGCCGACCGATCGGAGTTGACCGACGAGGTCGGCCACCTGCTTGACGTTGCGCACGAAGTCGCCACCGGTCAGGTCGAGACGGCCGAGCGCGGTGTCGAGGTCGGCGCCTCCCGCCCACCGCCACGCCGGCGCCACGAACCCCGCATCGAGATCCCGCAGGGGGCGGAGACCGGCGGCACGTTCGCGGGTGCGCAGCTCGTCGGCGAGGTCGAGCAGCTCCTCGGTGACCTCGTAGAGCCGCATGGTCGGCAGCTCCGGGTCCTCGGTCGGATCCCCACCTCGCGGGGTGTAGAGGAACAGCGCGGCCACGCCGGCGAGCTCCTCGGGTTCGAGGTCGTCGAACAGTCCGCGCCGCAGGGCCTCGGCGACGAGCAGGTCGACCTCGCTGTAGATGCCGGCGAGCGTCCGTCCCGCGTCCGTCGGCTCGGGGTCCTCGGAGCGGCCCCCGTGGTCGAGCGGCCGGTCGGGATCGGTGACGTACCCGAGCTCGTCGAGCACGGCGAGGATGCGGTGGAGCTGGCGGACCAGGTTGCCCGTCCGCGCGCTGACCTTCTGGCGCAGCTGCTGCACCTCGTCGTCGAGCTCGTCGTAGCGGTGCTGCCAGCGTTCGTGGTCGGCCCGGTCGGGGCACGCGTGGCAGGGATGAGCGCGGATGGCCTCGTGGAGCTGCACGACCTCGGCCGACGGCCCCGTGCGCCGGTTCGGATCCTTCGGCTGGGTGGTGACGTCCAGCCCGGGCGGGTCGAGCTGACGCAGCCCGACGGCGATCTCGCCCCGGTACGCGGCCTGACGGGGGTTGCCGCTGCCCGGGAGCCGGACCCGCTCCACGGTGACCGGCGGCGCCTCGATCTCGCGGGGGCCGAGCTTGGTCAGGGACCGGTCGTCGACGACCAGCTGCGCGATCGGCGTGCCCTTCTTGGTCGCGTGGACGCCCACGACCGCCGCGAGGCCGCGCTTGCCGAGCCACGGCAGGTGCAGGACGTCGCCCGGCTGCAGCGCCGCGATGGCGTCACGGACGCGGTCGGTGTCGGCGCGGCGCCGCTCCTTGGTCTCGCGCTTCTCCCGTCGTGACACCTCGCGACGCATCGCCCAGTACGCGGGCCAGTCGCCGAGCTCGCAGGTCAGGTGCTTGGCGTACCCGGCCTTGCCCTCCTCGAGCTCGGTGAGGCGCGAGGTGGACCGCTCGACCGATGCGTCGGCCTCGAACTGGGCGAACGAGGCTCCGAGCAGGGACTCGGCCTCCCGCAGGTCGTGCCGGCGCAGCAGGTTGACGGCCATGTTGTACGACGGGGCGAAGGAGCTGTGCAGCGGGTAGGTACGGGTCCCGACGAGGCCGGCGACGGTGCGGAAGTCGAGGTCGCGCTGGTAGAGGACCACGGCGTGGCCGACGCGGTCGATGCCACGGCGGCCGGCGCGGCCGGTGAGCTGGGTGTACTCCCCCGGCGTGAGCAGGACGTGCGACTCGCCGTTCCACTTCTCGAGCCGCTCGATGACGACGGTCCGTGCCGGCATGTTGATGCCGAGCGCGAGCGTCTCGGTCGCCACGACGACCCCGAGCAGGCCGCGCTGGAACAGGACCTCGACGACCTCCTTGAACGCCGGGACCATGCCGGCGTGGTGCGCGGCGATGCCGTCGAGCAGGCCAGCTCGCCAGCGGGCGAAGCCGAGGACCCGGAGGTCGGCGTCGGGCAGGTCACCGACCATCGAGTCGACGATCGTGGCGATCTCGGTCGCCTGCTCCGGCGTGGTCAGGCGCACGCCCGCCTGCAGGAGCTGCGAGACCGCGTCCTCGCAGCCCTGACGCGAGAAGACGAACAGGATGGCCGGCAGCCACCGGCGTTCGGCGAGCTCCTCGACGACCCGCGGGCGGCTCGGCCACCGCAGCCGCACGTCGGAGGCTTGGCGCCGGCCCTTCCCCGACACGCGGTTGCGGGTGCGAGCGCGGCGCTCGAGCATCACGACGTCCGGGTTCGGGACGCCCGCGAGCGCCTGGGAGGCGGCCTCGCGGTGCTCACGCGTCGCGCCGCCCTTCCGGCCGGCTCGGAAGGTGTCGTACACCGTGTCGTTGACGAAGTAGTGGTGGCGGAGCGGCACGGGACGGTGCTCCTCGATGACCACCTCACAGCCGAGCCCGCCGTCCTGCCCACGCACCTGGTCGAGCCACCGGCCGACGTCCTCGGCGTTGGAGACGGTCGCCGACAGCGCAGCGAGCTTCACCCGCTGGTCGAGCTGGACGATGACCTCCTCCCAGACCGCCCCGCGTGAGCGGTCGGCGAGGAAGTGCACCTCGTCGAGCACGACCGAGCGCAGCTCGTCGAGCGCGGACGACCCCTCGTAGATCATGTTGCGGAGGACCTCGGTGGTCATCACCACGACCTGGGCGTTGCCGTTGACCGAGCGATCCCCCGTGAGCAGACCCACCTTGGCCTCGCCGTAGGTCCGCACGAGGTCGCGGTGCTTCTGGTTCGACAGCGCCTTGATCGGGGTGGTGTAGAAGGCGCGACCGCCGGTGTGCAGCGCCTCGTGACAGGCGAACTCACCGACCACCGTCTTGCCAGCGCCCGTCGGGGCGGCGACGAGGACCGACCGTCCCGCGAGCAGGGCGGCGATCGCCTGCTGCTGGAAGGGATCGGGGTCGAACCCGAGGCTCGCACGGAACTCCTCGAGCAGGGCGGGATCGGACACGGTGGGCCTTCGCGGGAGGTCGGACCGGCGCAGGCTACGGCGTCAGCGCAGCTCGGCGAGCGACGGGACCGGACCGGGGACCGAGACGCCGCTGGTGACCGACCCGCGCAGGTCGGTGATCGCGGCCTGGGCGGTCTGGGTCAGCTGCTCGGCCCGGACGCGCAGTCGAACCGCCTCGGAGGTGAGCTCGTGGCGCGTCGCCCGGTCAGCGACCTCGATCGAGGCGGAGATGACCTCGACCGCGTCCCGGGACAGGGTCACGGCGGAGACGAACTGGCGCTGGACCGGCCGGACCGTGGGCGGCACCTCGACCCCGACGAGGCGGAGCAGCACGGTGTCGTACGCCTCGAGCCACGCGTCGACGTGAGGTGCGACGGCGTCCGGGTCCCCGTCGACGCGCAACGCCTGGAGCTGGGTCGCGACGCCGGGGGTCCCGTTGCTGCCAGCGGTCCAGAGCGCGTCGGCGTCGACCACGAGCGGCAGGATCTCGCGTTCGATGGCCGCGATCGCGCTCTCGTCGACCGTCGGAGCGGTGGCACGGCCGGCCATCAGCCCGAGCAGCAGCGCGGCGATCGCCGCGATCGTCACCGGGAAGGCGACCGACCGCTTCGCGGCGCGCCACCGCAGCTGTATCGACTGCGACCGGGTCGGCGGAGGCGGCGACGGCGCGTCCACCTGGCTCACCGTCGCCTCCGTCGTCGCTCGATGACCCACGCGGCCAGGATCGACAGCTCGTAGAACAACGCCATCGGTCCGGCCATGAGCAGCAGGGTGATGGCGTCGGTCGTCGGCGTGATGATGGCCGCCACCACCACGATCGCGACCATCGCGTACGGCCGAGCACGTCGCAAGCTCGCGCAGCTGACGACCCCGACCAGCGACAGGAAGATGAGCACCAGCGGCAGCTCGAAGACGAGACCGAAGGCCACCGAGGTGGTCAGGAAGAACGACAGGTACTCCTCGACCGACAGGAAGGTCTCGACCCGGTCGCCAGCCATGCCGAGCAGGATGCGCAGGCCCTGCGGGATGACCACGTAGGCGAAGACCAGGCCGACCGCGAACATCACCTGGCTGAGGAGGACGAAGGGCAGCGCCAACCGGCGTTCGCGCCGGGTCAGGCCGGGCGTGATGAACCGCCACAGCTGGTAGAAGATGACCGGGCCACCGACGAACAGCCCGATGACCACCGAGGTCTTCATCCGGGCCGAGAAGGCCTCGAGCGGTCGCAGGGCGACCAGGTTGCAGTCGCTGAGCTCGGGGCGGAGGACCGCCTGCGCGCGGCAGAACGGATCGAGCAGCAGCTCGAGCACCGCGGGGAACACCAGGTACCCGACGACGGTGCCGAGCGCCAGCGCGATGGCGGCTCGCAAGACGCGGGACCGCACCTCGTGCAGGTGCTCGAGGAGGGTCATGTCCCCCGCGTCGGCGCCCCGGTGCTGCTCCGCGACGATGGGTCAGCGCTCCTGGTCGCGCTCGCGGTCCCGGTCCCGGTCCCGGTCGTTCGGCTCGTCGTCCGCGACGCCCTCCTGGGTGCCCTTGCGGAACTCGGTCATCGACTGACCGATCGAGCGGGCCAGACCGGGGAGCTTGCGACCACCGAAGAGCACCAGGATGATCAGCAGGATGACCCACAGCTCGCCGCCGCCGGGGATGGTCATGGTCCGGGCCTTCCGTGTCGAGGAGTGCGGTCGTGAGCGCGGGGACCGATCGGCCACGCGGATCGAGTCTATCCCTCGGAGGCTCCGCGCCGAGGTCGCCACCGCCGCGGCCGACGTGCGCGCTGGAGCTGGGCGCGCTCCTCGAGCTGGTCACCGAGGGCAGCCAGCTCGGTCGAGGTGACCTCGGCGTCCGCCTGGAGCCGCTCCAGGGCGGGGGTCAGCTCGCGGTGGAGCCGCTCGAGGTCCGCGCCGAGGTGGCGGAGACGACCGACGAGGGCACGGATCGTCCACGCGAGCGCGACCACCGTGACGAGCACGGCGACGGCGAGGCTGGACCAGACGAGCAACGGCAGGACGGACCCCCGACGGGACACGGACGTGGGCGACGCCCCGCAGCGTAGGCCGCGGGGCGTCGTCGTCGGTCCGTCAGCGCCCCGTGGTGGCCAGGAGGCGGTCGAACCAGCGAGGGTCCTCGAGCGCGAAGTGCAGGTCGAGCAGGTCATCGTGGCTCAGCGGCGGTCCACCGACCGCGGCCTCGGGGTGACGCGGACGGTCGTCGAGGTCGGTGTCGGGGCCGACGTCCTCGACCGGTACGCCCCCGGTCGCGAGGAGGCTCACGATCCGCTCGTCGGCGGGCTTCTCCACGAGCTCGGTGCAGTCGGGGCAGCTGAACCGGTAGCAGCTCCCGGAGCTGACCTCACCGATCTCGTCGGTGACGCGACGAAGGACCACGTCGCCGGGTCGGAGCTCGACCTCCCCACAGGAGGGGCACGTCGCGCGGATGCGGGTCATCTGTCTGCCTCGGTTCGGGGGCATCCCGGACATCGGCTGCATCACGCTCCCCCTTGACCGCTCCACGGGGCATCTGACCCGAGAACCCCCGAACCGGGCTAGTCCTCGTAGCGCGCGACGCACGCCGCCGTGACGTCCCGTACCGCCTCGATGAGAGCGGCCGGTTCGAGCACCGTCGCCTCACCGGCGGCCATCAGCACCAACCGGGCCACGTGCCGAGGGGCATCGGTGGTCAGGTGCAACGTGGCACCGCCGTCGGGACCCTCCTCGATGCGGTCCACGTCGAGGGCCTCGACCAGCCAGCGGCCCCCGCGGGACACCGCCAGCTGCACCTCGACCGCATCGGGACCGGGCTGGTAGCGCGGTGGCGGCAGGTCAGCGGGAGCGGACACGTCGGCCGGGTCGTCGCTGACCGCCACCGCCGCGGCACGGTCCAGGCGGAAGGTCCGCAGATCCTGTGCCTCGTGGTCGTAGCCCTGCAGGTACCAGGTGCCGTCCACGACCTGTACCCGCCAGGGATCGATCCGGCGCTCGCGTGGCGCGCTGTCGCCGCGACCCTGGTAGTCGAGGTGGACCCGGCGACCGTCCTTGAGCGCGCGGCGGACCTCGGCGACGGCCCCGGTGGTCGACGGCTCGAGCACGTCCGCGACACCCTCGGGGACACCGAGCGCTTCCCGGACCTTGGCGACCGCGGAGGTCAGCGCCGGGAGTTCGTCACCGAGCACCTCGGCGACCGCGTCGACGGTGAGGACCAACCGCAGCGCCTCGGCGGGGGTCGGTCGCATCGGACGCTTCAGTTCGTCCGCCATGGTCACCACGACGCGGTCCTCGACGATCGAGACGTCGAACAGATCGCCGCCGCCGAGCCCGGGGAGCCCGCAGAAGTCGAGGTGCTCGAGGTCCTTGCGGATGCGCTGCTCGGTGGCTCCGAAGGCATCCGCGGTCTCGGTGAGCGACGCACCCGGCCGTTCCAGCAACCACGGGACGAGCGCGAGCATCCGTCCGACGTCGTCGAGCGCGCTCACGCGGCCCCCCCGTGGGCTCCGGCGACCGCCCGGAGGGTGTCGGCCACCTCAGCGCGTAGCTCGGCCGGGGCGAGGACCTCGACCTCGTCCCCGAGCCCGAGCAACCACGACCGATCCCGGATGCGGTCGACGCCGGGGACCTGGAGGACGCTCCAGCCATCCGAGGTGGTCTCGCCGGTCGGCACACCGCCACGCGACTCGACGGCCCAGCGGGCGGTGGGGGCCACGGCGACCTCGACCTCGAGCCGCTCGGACTCGGGGCCCGCGACGGCTGCCGCGAGATCGAGCGAGGCGGGCGGGGTGAACGCGTCGGGTTCGCCAGCCACCTCGAGCTCGCCCTCGACGCGGTCGAGACGGAACGCGCGTTGCGCGTCACGGTCGTGGTCCCGGGCGACGAGGTACCACGCCCCCCGCCGTCGCACGACCGCGTACGGGTCGACGGTTCGGCTGGCCGAAGCACCGGCCGCGGTGCGGTACTCGAACCGCAGCGGCACGTGGCTGACCAGGGCGTCGGCGAGCCGGTCCCCGATCGGGTCGACCGCGACCTCGACCTCGGGAGCACCCGTCGCGTCCAGCGTGGTGGGGTCGGGTGCCCGCGCGGCGAGCTTGGCGAGGGCGAGCCGGCTGCCGTGCTCCCCGGACAGCTTGACCGCGAGCGCGAGCGCAGCGACCTCGTCGGCCTCGAGCTGCACGTCCGGCAGCTCGTAGCGCGTCCGATCGATGCGGTAGCCGGGCTCCTCCTCGAAGGCGACGTCGACGGTCTCGACCGGGACGCCGAGAGCCCGCAGGTCGTCCTTGTCGTGCTCGAACTGACGTCGCGCCGACTCGGGGTTGCTCTGTTGGTACTCGCGTGTGCGGGTCCGCAGCTCGCGGTAGGTCAACGGCCGACGCGTCTCGAGCAGCGCCACCGTCAGGTTCACCAGCCGTTCGACCTTCGCCGTCACCTCGCCCCCGTCGTCGGGCGGGACCCTAGACCACGCTCCCGTCCGGTGGCCGTGGGTGGGTCACATGGAGGCGATGAGCTTGTCGACCCGCTCGTCCTCGGACCGGAACGGGTCCTTGCACAGGACCGTCCGCTGCGCCTGGTCGTTGAGCTTGAGGTGCACCCAGTCGACGGTGTAGTCGCGGCGTTTCGCCTTGGCCTCACGGACGAACCGGCCCCGCAGTGCGGCCCGCGTGGACGCGGGTGGCTGCGTGGTGGCCTGGTCGATCTCGGCGTCCTCGAGCAGACGCTGGACCCGGCCCTGGCGCACCAGCAGGTGGTAGAGCCCTCGGTCCCGCACGACGTCGTGGTAGGCGAGGTCGAGCATCTGCACGCGGGGGTGGGACAGTGGCAGATCGTGCTTGGCCCGGTAGCGGTCGACCAGCTGGTACTTGGCCACCCAGTCGAGCTGGCGTGACAGCGACATCGGGTCGCTGACGAGGCGTTCGAGCACATCACGCCACTCGGCGACCACGTGCTTGGCGTCCTCGTCGTCGGGGTAGCTCGCCGCGACGAAGCGTTCGACCCGTTCCAGGTAGGCCTGCTGGATCTGCAGCGCCGACAGCTCGCGGCCGTTGGCCAGCCGCACCGGCGTCGTACCCGTCAGGTCGTGGCTGATCTCGCGGATGGCCCGGATCGGGTTGTCGAGCGAGAGGTCCCGCGCGACCGCCTGCTCCTCGAGCATCCGCAGGACGAGGTCGCAGGTCGCCACCTTCAGCCACGAGGTGTACTCGGACATGTTCGAGTCGCCGACGATGACGTGGAGGCGGCGGAACCGTTCGGCGTCCGCGTGGGGTTCATCCCGGGTGTTGATGATGGGGCGGGACCGGGTGGTCGCCGACGAGACGCCCTCCCAGATGTGCTCGGCGCGCTGCGCGAGCGAGAAGATCGCGCCCCGCGGGGTCTGCAGCACCTTGCCCGCGCCGGCGAAGACCTGCCGGGTCACGAGGAACGGGATGAGGGCCTCGGCCAGGCGTTGGAACTCCCCCACCCGGGCCACGAGGTAGTTCTCGTGACAGCCGTAGGAGTTGCCGGCCGAGTCGGTGTTGTTCTTGAACAACGAGATCCGGCCCTGGATGCCCTCCTCGGCCAGCCGCTTCTCGGCCGACAGCACCAGGTCCTCGACGATCCGCTCCCCCGCCTTGTCGTGAACGACGGCCTGGCGTGGCGAATCACACTCGGGCGTCGCGTACTCCGGGTGCGAACCGACGTCGAGGTAGAGCCGGGCGCCGTTCTCGAGGAAGACGTTGGACGAACGCCCCCAGGACACGACCCGGCGGAACAGGTACCGGGCGACCTCGTCCGGGCTCAGCCGTCGCTGTCCCTTGAAGGTGCAGGTGACCCCGTACTCGTTCTCGATGCCGAAGATCCTGCGCCGCACCGCTGTCCCTCTCTCCCGGGCGCCGCCGGGCCGACGCTGATGGTGCCCCATCGGCGGCCTCGACGCGCGTCACCGCCCCCGAGAGCACGCTGCCACCCGCGTTACACGGGTGACCTCGACCTGTGGGTCTGGGTCGAGGATGGCAACGCCGACGCCATCGTGGCGGCGTTGGAGCGGTTCGGGTTCGGTGATGTCGGCCTGCGTCGAGAGGACTTCCTCGTCGCGGACCAGGTGGTTCAGCTCGGGTACCCGCCCTTGCGGATCGACCTGCTTGACCCTGTCCCGGTGGGTCAGCCGCCGGCGAGGACCGTCTCGAGGTCGTCGCTGCGCAGCCGGAAGAAGCGTCGACGGGGACGCGTGGCGTCGAGCCCGGACACCTCGAGGTCCCCCGCCGGCAGCTCCCGGCCGGCGACCTGTGCCAGGGCCGCGACGGCCAGCCGGATCGCACCGTCGCGATCGAGTCCGTCGGTGTAGCTCTCGCCGAGCGCAGCGGTGAGCGCTTCGGCTTCACCGCCCATGGCCACGAACCGGTGCTCGTCGACGATCGAGCCGTCGTAGAGGATGTGGTACAGCTCGTGACCTTCACCGTCGGTCCGCCCGGGAGCGGCGACCTCGGCGATGAGCAGCTCGACCTCGAACGGCTTGCTGTCACCCATGAAGCTGGCACCGAGCGCCTGCGAGTAGGCGTTCGCGAGGCCCTTGGCGGTCACGTCCTCGCGCGCGTACTGGTAGCCCTTCACGTCCGCCATACGGATGCCGGCCACGCGCAGCGACTCGAACTCGTTGTACTTGCCGACCGCGGCGAACCCGATCCGGTCGTAGATCTCGGAGGTCTTGTACAGCGACCGCGACGGGTTCTCCCCCGCGAAGATCACCCCCTCCGGGTGCTCGACGGCGACGAGGGCCCGACCCCGGGCGATGCCCTTCCGGGCGTACTCGGCCCGGTCCTTCATCATCTGTTCTGGCGCGACGTAGAACGGGGTGGCCACGGGCGGTCCTGTTCGGTTCAGCGGCGGTGCGTGACGGGCGGGTCCTCAGCGCTGGCGGAGCGCGATCACGTCCTCGATGACCGCAGCGACCTCGACGTCGGGCAGCTCGCGGTAGCCGGTGTCGGGCTCGATGACCGCGACGATCGGGTAGATGCGGCGGATCAGGTCCGGTCCACCGGTCGCACTGTCCTCCTCGGCGGCGTCGAAGAGCGCTTCGAGGGAGGTGCGGACGGCCCCGTCGAGACCGGCATCGAACCGGTGGAGGCGCTTGAGGGTGGCGCGGGCGGCGAGCGAGCCGCTCCCGGTAGCGGCGTGGTCACGAGCTTCGTAGCGGCCGCCCGCGGGGTCGTACTCGAAGATGCTGCCCTCGCCGGTTCGCGGATCGACGCCGGCGAACAGCGGGACCACGACCAGACCCTGCATCGCCATCGGTAGGTGCGCCCGGACCATGCCGGCGAGCTTGTTGGACTTGCCCTCGAGGCTGAGCGGCTCGCCCTCGACCTTCTCGTAGTGCTCGAGCTCGGTGGCGAACACCCGGGCGAGCTCCATCGCCGGGCCGGCCGCCCCCGAGATGGCGATGGCGGAGCGGTCGTCGGCCGGGAACACCTTGCGCATGTCGCCGCGGCTGATCATGTGCCCGGCGGTCGCGCGGCGGTCACCGGCGACGACCACGCCCCCGACGGCGGCCACGGCCAGCACGGTGGTGCCCTCGACCATCTGGGCGAGCAGCTCGGGAGGCACCGCCTGGCCGGCGAGCAACGGTGGCACGGCCGCGGGAGCCTGTCGCCGGAGGACCTCGAAGAAGGACGCGCCCGCGGTGTCGAACGGCGTCGGCAGACCGGCGGTGAGCTCGTCTCGGGCAGCGGTCACGGTGTCTCCAGGCGGGTCCGGACGGGGCCGGGCGAGCCTAGGACCCCGGGCTCGCCGACGCAGCGGCCGTGGGTGCACGTCGCAGCCGTCGCCGTCGCGTCAGCCGGCCCCTCGATCTCCCGCGACGGGCCCAGCGACCGAGCGGAACCGGACCTGCTGGCCGGGACGGACCTGAGCGGCGTGGTCGGCATCAGCATCGAGCACGACCGCGATCACCGGGTACCCACCGGTCACGGGGTGGTCGGCGAGGAAGAGGGTCGGCGGACCCGATGGCGGCACCTGGATCGCGCCGCGGACGAGGCCCTCCGTCGGCAGTTCGTCCGGACCGGCCCGTTGCAGCGCGGGACCGTCGAGGCGGACCCCGACCCGGTTGCTGTCGGACCTCGCAGCCCACGGCTCGTGCAGCAGGCGGTCGAGCGCCGGGATGGTGAAGCGATCGTCCCGCGGTCCGATCACGACCCGCAGCTCGGCGGTGCCGCCCGTCGGGGGGCGAACGGGGGCCTGCTCGACCGGTGGCTGGTGGTCGACCAGGTTGCCGATCGGCAACCGATCCCCCCCTCGCAGGGCAGCCGGTCCGAGACCGCCGAGCACGTCCGTGGCGCGTGACCCGAGCACCGTCGGGACGTCCACGCCCCCACGGACGGCGAGGTAGGTCCGCAGACCTGACGACGGCGTCCCGAACGCGAGCACCTGGCCTGGTCCGATGCGGAACGGAGCGTCGTGCCCGACGGGCTGACCATCGAGCGTGGCTGGGGCGGCGGCGCCGGTGATCGCCACCTCGACGGCGCGGTCGACCCGGAGCCGCAACCCGCCGAGGGTGATCTCGAGGCACCCGGCGTCCTCGGGGTTGCCGACGAGCCGGTTGGCGAGCCGTGCCGCCCCCCGGTCGGCGGCCCCGGACGGCGAGACCCCCCAGTCCGCGTGCCCCGGTCGCCCGAGGTCCTGGACCGTCGTGAGCGGACCAGGCGCCAGCACCTCGATGCTGCCGATCATCCGGCTTCCACGAAACGCACCCAGGTTCCTGGCCGGAGCAGGGCGGGTGGATCCCGGTCGGCGTCCCACACCGCGGCACGGGTACGGCCGATCAGCTGCCACCCGCCCGGGGACGAGCGCGGGTAGACGCCGCTGAAGGTGTCGGCCAGGCCGACCGCCCCGGCCGGGACGGTCGAGCGGGGCTGGGCGCGTCGGGGTACCTGCAGGCGGTCGTCCTCGCCCACGAGGTAGGCGAACCCGGGAGCGAAGCCGGCGAAGGCCACGCGCCAGCGTTGTGCCGTGTGCGCCGCGACCACACCGCGGGGGCCGAGCCCCGTGAGCGCGCCGACCTCGGCGAGATCCTGCCCGTCGTAGGTCACAGCGATCTCGACCGACTCCGAGGCGGACGTCGCGGTCCGTGCTGTCGCCGTGCCCACGAGAACGCCGAGCTCACGCACGAGCGTGCGGCCGGACACCAGGCTCGGATCGAACCTCACCAGGAGGGTGCGGGTGGCGGGGACGAGGTCGACGATGCCCGGCAGCGAGCGGTCCTGGAGGCCAGCGTGGAGCCCGAGCACCGCATCGAGATCGTCGAGCTCGACCAGCAGCGCGGCATCACCGCAGGGCAGGAACCTCACCCGACGAAGCTCCGGACCTGCACGTCCGCGGCCTCGAGCGCCCGACGGGTCGCAACGGCCATGGCGGCCGCGCCGGGCGTGTCGCCGTGCAGGCAGATCGTCTCTGCGGCGACCTCGACGGTGCTGCCGTCGATGGCGGTCACCCGCCCTTCGGTGACCATCCGCACCGCTCGGACGGCGACCTCGTCCGGGTCGTGGAGCACCGCCCCGGCCTGGTCCCGTGGAACCAGGGTGGCCTCTGGGGTGTAGGCGCGGTCGGCGAAGGCCTCGGGCACGCAACGCAGGCCCGCTTCGGCGGCGCGTTCGAGGAGCTGTGAGCCGGGCAGGCCGACGATCGGGAGCGTGGGGTCGTAGGCGAGGACGGCGGCCACGACCGCCGCGGCCTGGGCGGAGTGGTGGACCGTGGCGTTGTAGAGCGCGCCGTGCGGCTTGACGTACGCGACCCGCGATCCGGACACGCGGGCGAGGGCCTCGAGCGCACCGAGCTGGTAGGTCATCGCGTCCCCGAGTTCGCCCGACGCCATGTCGAGGAAGCGACGGCCGAACCCCACGAGGTCGGGGTAGCCCACCTGGGCACCGATCGTGACGCCACGTGCAGCCGCGTCCTCGCAGCACCGACGGATCGTGGACGGGTCACCGGCGTGGAAGCCGCACGCCACGTTCGCGCTGGTGATGTGGTCGAGCATCGCGGCGTCGTCGCCGAGGGTCCAGCGCCCGAACGACTCACCGAGGTCGCTGTTGAGGTCGACCGTCGGACGTTCCCCCACCGGCTCCACCTCCCTCGCGCGCCGCCGCGCCGTCGTGTTCCGACGAGGGTAGGACGGGACGACGACCGGCGGCCGATCCGATCGACACACGCAGCTGGGGTCGCGCCGCTACCCCGCACGACGGATGGTCGGCGGGGTGAGCGCTGCTCGGCACGTCATCGCGTGCGGCGATACGGGTCAGAACGGCAGGGGTGCGGGATCGGGGGGTGGTCGGTCAGGGTCGGCCTTCGCCCGAGACACGGGTCCGGCGCGGGGTGCGGGTCCGGCGCGCGATCGTGTCCCCGAGCCAGTGGGTGGTGCGAGCTGGGCGGCGGTACGGGGCAGGGTGGTCCAGCGTCGGCCACGACGGCGGAGCTGGTAGGTCCCATCCGGTGTGAGGGTCTGGTGCCAGCCGCGGCGATGCACGGTGGTGTGGTGCTGGCGACAGAGCGAGACCACGTTCTGGAGGTGGTGGTCACCGTCGACCGCGCGCGGGTCGCCCTCGGCAGCGCGAGGGGTGACGTGGTGGACATCGCACCAGCTGATCGGGGCGGTGCAGCCGGGGAACCGGCAGCCCCCGTCACGGACCGCGACGGCCCGACGGGTCGCGGCGGTGACCTCGGGCGCGTACCGCTGGGCAGCGAGCAGGTCGACACCGTCACGGATGACCACGTCGAGAGCCGCGTCGCAGGCGAGCCGGTCCAGCGCACGACGCACGATCCGCGGTGGTCGCCCACGCACGGCAGCGACGATGTGTCCGGCGGCCCGATCGGTGACCCGATCCACGTCCACGATCACAGAGAACCGCACGGCCGACCCGCCACCGGTGCCGTCGCGGCGGCCACAGAGGCGGACGAGCGCATCAGCGAGCTGTTGACCGCGGGTGGGGGCCACGTCGGCCGGTGCGTCGTGGTCACCCGGGCAGGGTTGGGCGCGGGGCGCGTCCGCTTCGTCCTGGAGCCTGCCGGTGATGGTGGCGAAGCTCTCGGGACCGAACTCGCCGTAGACCGACCCGGACCCGTCAAGACGCCCCTGCAGGGCGAGGAACTCGGTGTCGGCCTGACGTTCGGCCTGGCGTTCGAGGCGCCGTTCGGGCTGGTGGTCGGCGATCGCGTCCTCGATCGCCCAGCTCCTGCGGTCCGCGTCCATCGCCGCGAGCTGGTCAGCGTTGCGGGCGAGGTGGTCGTCCAGCTCGGACCGGGTCGCGGTGTCGAGTCGGCGTGCACCGGCGACCAGGCTGCGGACGTGCCCCCAGGACAGGACACCGCGAGCGAAGAGCGCAGCGGCCGCAGGCATGGAGGCCAGGACCTCGGCCGCGGTGAGCACCATCGACACGTCGCTGCCCGCGGCGCCGGTGTGGAGGCGCAGCGCCGCATCGACGGTCATGCCTTCCTCGGCTGCAGCGCGACGCCCGTCCAGTCGGCTGGCCAGCGTGACCGCTCGGGAGGTGAGCCGGTCGACGACCCGGAGCGTGGCCACCAGCTCGGCGAGTTCACCCTCGGGTAGCGGCTTGCCATCACCGGTGAGGATCGCCGCGACGGCTTCGCCGACCACGTCCGTGCCGCACGGGTCGTCGGGGCCAGATCCGTAGGTGGGGCGCTCTTCGCGGGCGAGCACCGGCAGGGACCGGCGGCTGGTGTGCCGGTACCGCTGGCTGCTGCGCATGTGGTCCCCGTCTGGCGTCTTCGCTACCTCACGGAGTCTATCCGAGCATATGTTCGATACCAAGGACGTGTCACGGACGGTGTGGAGAACCGAGGGTGCGTCCACGGGCAGTTCCGAGCGTCGACTCGAGCCTGCGGCGACCCCGCGGGTGAGCGTTCCCACAGCGGACGGCCGGCCCTACTGGCCGCCCTTCTGCACGTAGCTGCGCACGAACTCCTCGGCGTTCTCCTCGAGGACGTCGTCGATCTCGTCGAGCAGCTCGTCGACGTCGTCGATGACGTCGCGGGATGCCGGCGCAGCGTCCGTCGTCTCGGGCGCCTCGGTGGTCTCGGCGTCGTCACGCTCCCGCGCCGCGCCGCCCTTCTGGGTCTGCCCGCCATCGCTCACCCGCCGCTCCTCCGTCGTCCGACCGACCCGCGGCCGCGCCGTGGTCCCTGCTCGCACGAGGGTAGCGAGGGGAGGCATCCGAACACGGTCAACCGCGGAGCCGGTCGAGCAGCTCGCCGGCATCCGCAACCTCGTCGAGGAGCGCACCGACGTTGGCCCGCGTGCCACGGCCGGGCTCCATCATCGGCAGGCGTTGCAGCGCATCGCGACCGACGTCGAGGATGAGCGAGTCCCACCCGGCGGCCACGACCTGGTCGGGGAACCGCCGCAGGCACTCGCCACGGAACCACGCGCGGGTGTCCTCGGGGGGTGAGGTGATCGCCGCCTGGATCTCGTCCTCGGTCACCAAGGTCTCGACCCGGCCCCGGGCCACGAGCCGTTGGTAGAGGCCCTTGTCGCGTCTCACGTCGGAGTACTGCAGGTCGATCGCCTTCAAGCGATCCGAGGTCCAGTCGAGGTCGTCGCGTTCACGGTACGCCTCGAGCAGCTCGAGCTTGGTCGCCCAGTCGACCTGTCCGGTGAGCTTCCGCGGATCGACCTCGGCGGTGGCCAGCACCGACTCCCAACGCTCGAGCACCTCGGTGGCGTCGCGCGGGAAACCCCCGCGTTCGTGGTGCTTGCGCGCGGCTTCGAGGTAGTGCCACTGCAGCTCGAGCGGGGTCGCCGTCGTGCCGTCGGCCAACCGCAGCGGTCGTGCCTGGGTCAGGTCGTGCGAGACGGCGTGGAACGCGGCGACGGGTTCGGCGAGCGCCGGCGGCTCGGGCAGTACCTCGTCCTCGATCAGGCCGAGGACCAGCATCATCGTGCCGACCTTGAGGAAGGTCGCGACCTCGCACAGGTTCGCGTCCCCGTTGATCACGTGCAGGCGCCGGTAGCGGTCCGGGTCGGCGTGCGGCTCATCGCGGGTGTTCATCAGGGGGCGCTTCAGGGTGGTCTCGAGCCCGACCTCGACCTCGAAGAAATCCGCGCGCTGGGTGAGCTGGAAGCCGAGGTCACGGTCGAGCTCGCTGCCGATACGGCCGGCGCCCACGTACACCGGCCGGGAGACGAAGAAAGGCAGCAGCTGACGGGTCAGACGACCGAAGGCGACCGACCGAGGGACCAGGTAGTTCTCGTGGGTCCCGTACGCCGCTCCCTTGCCGTCGGTGTTGTTCTTGTGGATGAGGACCCGGCTGCCGGCGGGCAGCGACGCGGCCGCCCTCTGCGCGGCGTCCTCGAGGATGCGCTCCCCCGCCTTGTCCCAGGTGACGAGGTCGCGCGCGTTGGTGACCTCCGGCGAGGAGTACTCCGGGTGGGCGTGATCGACGTAGAAGCGTGCGCCGTTGGTCAGCACCGTGTTGACGAGCCCGAGCTCGTCGTCCTCGAGCGGCTCGTGCGGATCGGCGACCTCGTACCCGCGGGCGTCGCGGAGCGGGTGCTCGTCGGCGTGGTCCCACCGGACCTCGGCCCGCCCAGCTGCCCGGTAGGCGCTCACCACCATCGATGAGGCCAGGACCGGGTTGACCTCGTTCGGCCCGATCACCGCGATCCCGAACTCGGTCTCGACCCCCACGAACGTCGGAGAGCTCACAGGTGTCGCCTCAGACGTGGGGTGCTCACAGGTACTGGCCGGGGTTGACGTTCTCGATCGAACGGCTCTGGTGGTCGGAGTCGGTGCCGCTGACGAGGGTGCGGACGAAGACGATGCGCTCACCCTTCTTGCCGCTGATACGCGCCCAGTCGTCCGGGTTGGTCGTGTTCGGCAGGTCCTCGTTCTCCCGGAACTCGTCGCGGATGGCCAGGATCAGATCCTCCGCGGTCAGGCCCCGAGCGCCGGTCGACAGCAACCGCTTGATGGCGAGCTTCTTGGCCCGCGCGACGACGTTCTCGATCATGGCGCCGGAGTTGAAGTCCTTGAAGTACAGGACCTCCTTCTCGCCGTTGGCGTAGGTGACCTCGAGGAACTCGTTGTCGCGGTCGGCGGCGTACATCTTGGTCACGGTGCGGGCGATGATGTCGGTCACGGTCGCCGCGGGGTCCCCGCCGTGGGCTGCGAGATCGTCCTCGTGCAGCGGGAGCCGCTCGTGGAGGTAGATGCCGAAGATCTCGCGTGCCGCATCCTCGTCGGGTCGGTCGATCTTGATCTTCACGTCGAGTCGGCCGGGCCGCAGGATCGCGGGGTCGATCATGTCCTCGCGGTTGGACGCCCCGATGACCACGACGTCCTTGAGCGACTCGACGCCGTCGATCTCGGCGAGCAGCTGGGGGACGATGGTGGTCTCGACGTCGGAGGAGACACCAGATCCGCGCGTGCGGAACAACGACTCCATCTCGTCGAAGAACACGATGACGGGGAACCCCTCGGTCGCCTTCTCACGGGCACGCTGGAAGATGACGCGGATCTGACGCTCGGTCTCACCCACGTACTTGTTCAGCAGCTCGGGACCCTTGACGTTGAGGAAGTAGCTCCTGACGTCCTCGCGACCGGTCTTGTCCCGCACCCGCTGCGCGAGCGAGTTGGCGACCGCCTTGGCGATCATGGTCTTGCCGCAGCCTGGTGGTCCGTACAGCAGGATGCCCTTCGGGGCGCGGAGCTCGTGCTCGACGAACAGGTCGGCGTGGAGGTAGGGCAGCTCGATGGCGTCCCGGATGGCTTCGACCTGGTCACCGAGACCACCGATCTGGTCGTAGCTGATGTCGGGGACCTGCTCGAGGATGAGCTGCTCGACCTCGGCCTTGGGGATCCGCTCGAGCGCGGTGTTGGCGCGCAGGTCCACGAGGACGCTGTCGCCGGTCTTGAGCGGCCCCTCGCGCAGCGCCGCGGCGAGGTGGACGACCCGTTCGTCGTCGGTGTGGCCGAGGACGAGCGCACGGCCGTCGTCGAACAGTTCGGCGATGGTCATGACCTCGCCGCGGTCCTCGACCCGCCCGACCGAGACGACGTTCATCGCCTCGTTCAGCCGCACCTCCTGGCCGACAGCGAGCTCGGCCGCGTCGACGTCCGGACCGACCGCGACCTGCATCTTGCGCCCGTTGACGACCACGGTGACGGTGTCGGCGTCCGCGTCGTGCTCGAGGTAGGTCGCGTAGGCCTGCGGAGGTGCCGACAGCCGGTCGACCTCCTCACGGAGCGTGGCGAGCTGGTCCCGCGCGGCGCGGAGCGTGTCGGTCAGCTTGGCGTTCTGCGACAACGCTGCCTGGAGCTGCCCCTTGGTCTCGAGCAGCCGTTCCTCGAGGGTGCGGATCCGGCCCGGCGTGGTCTCGAGCCGCCGACGCAGCAGATCGACCTCCTCGCGGAGGAACTTCAGCTCCGCTGCGAGCGCGTCGGGATCGTCGGGCAGGGAGGACTCCGACGGCCCCGGGTCGGCCGACCACGCGTCGGGGTGTTCGGACCCCGCGCCGCTCCCTGTCGTCGGATCGCCCACGTGGACCTCCTCACCGGCCGTGGTCCGCGGCGCGCACCACGGACGCCGGACCGGGCGGAGAGGCGCGGCCTCCGGCCCGCCCCGACCTCATCGACTGTACCGGTGGCTCTGCGACGAGCCACCGAGGTCGCGCAGCCGCCGACCGCCGCGTGCGTCGAGCTCAGTCGCGGCCATCGACGTGGTCGGACTCGGGCGCCGCGACCGGTGGGGCGGTCCAGGTGACCCCCGCTCCCCCGGCGTCGGCCTTGCGGCGCGGCCGCGGCGGACCGCCCTCGTCGCGGTGCGGCACCCGTCGCGCGGTCGTCAGGAACGCGGTGTGGGCGACCATGCGGTGACGCGGGCGAACGGCGAGCCCGTCGACGTCCCAGCCGCGGACGAGGGTCTCGGTGGTCCGCACGTCCGCGAACCGCCCGTCGGCCCAGAGGGTCTCGGTCAGGCGCATGACCTGCGGGACGGTCGGGGTGTAGCTGAGGACGATGCCTCCGGGAGCCAGCGCCGTGGCGACCGCGTCGACCACCGCCCACGGCTCGAGCAGGTCGAGCACGACACGGTGTGCCCGGAGGGCCCCGAGCCCGTCGACGACGTCGCCCTCGATCAGTTCCCAGTTGTCAGGGGCGCCACCGAGGAAACGGGTGACGTTGCGGCGGGCGATCCGGGCGTGGTCCTCGCGCCGTTCGAAGGAGATGACCTCGCCGGTCGGGCCCACGGCGGCGAGCAGGGCCAGCGTCAGGGCTCCCGAGCCAGCGCCCGCCTCGACGACGGTGCAGCCCGGACGCACGTCCGCCTCGGCGATGATCATCGCCTGGTCCTTGGGGTAGACGACCTGCGCCCCGCGCTTCATCTTGAGGACGAAGTCCTCACGGGTGGGGCGCAGGACCACCACCTCCATGTTCTTGTTGGTCCGCACCGCCGTGCCCTCGACCACGTCGATGAGGCTGTCGTGGGGAACCAGGCCGGCGTGGCTGTGCCACTCGCCCCCGGCTTCGAGCGTCACGAGGTAGCGGCGTCCTCGACGGTCGATCAGCACGACGAGTTCGCCGTCCACGAGCGGCGCGTCGGTCCCGGGCAGGATCGGAGCGGGGACGACCGGCTCGGACGCATCGGTCACGGGCAGAGCGGGATCGGGTTCCACGAGGGACCTTCGAGCGGCGGGTCAGGTGACCGGGAGGTCAGCCTGCGGACGGTCCGCGGACAGCAGCGGGAGAGCGGCGAGGATCCGGTCGCGCTGGCGACAGAACGCGCACACCTCCCCGGTGGTCGGCATGCCGCAGGTCTCGCAGGCGCCGAGCCCTGCGGGTGGGTCGTCACCCGCCTCCTCGTCCCACTTCGTGGCGTGCTTGTCGAGGAAACCGAAGAGGAACTGGGCCTTCAACCCCGGCGAGGTGGCTTCGAGCGCGTCGAGCGTGGCCTTGAGCTCGTGGCCGGTGTTGCCGTCCACGAGCGGGCACTCCTCGACCACGTAGTCGATGCCGCGGACCACGCAGTAGGCCGCCATCTCGCGCTCGGACAGCCGGTAGAGCGGCTTGACCTTGCGGACCTGGTTCGCGCCGGTCGCCGGGAGGACCGGACGCTGACGAGCCAGGAACGGGTCCTGCCAGCGGATGACGTTGCCGAGCAGGGTCGCGGCTTCGTCGTCGAGGTTGTGGCCCGTCACGACCACGTCGTAGCCGTGGTCGACGGCGACCTTGTTGAACGCGTACCGCTTGGAGAGGCCGCACACCCCACACGTGGACCGCCCGCTGGCCTGCGCGCCGGTCGGCGTGGTGTAGCCGTAGGTCTCGGCGAGCGAGACCACGTGGAGCTGCGCCCCCCGGGCCGCGGCGAACTCCTCGCACACGACCTGGGAGCGCTTCGAGTAGCCACCGATACCCAGGCCGATGTACAGGCCGTCGGCCTGGTAGCCGAGGTCGAGGAGCACGTCCCACAGCGCCAGCGAGTCCTTGCCACCCGACACCGCGACCAACAGCCGATCGCCGTAGGAGAACATGCGCTCGTGGGGCGGGCGTGCCGGTGGGTGGTCGATGGTCTTTCGGATCTGCTGCTGGACGTGCTCGACGAAGTGCTCGGGGCACCAGGCCGACCGGTGGCGCGGCTCCTCGATGACCGCCGGTGCCCGACAGCCACGTGCGTCACCTCCGGGGTCCACCCACACGCAGCGTGGCGCGGCACCGGCACCACCCGAGATGACGGGTCGGATCTCGACCTCGTCGGCGTCCTCGAGGGTGTGCCCGGCCGTCACGAGCTGTCCGCCGCTGATGACGAGGACGGTGTGCGGCGACAGGTCGAGCCGCTCGAGCACCTCGGCGACCGTCAGCGGGCCAGCCAGGGTCTCGACGCGGTCGGGGTTGCGTAGACGGACGCGCACGGGAGGGCCTCGGGGGGACGGGCGACGACGGCGGTGGACGCGTCCGGCGAGGCTATCGGCCGAACCCGCCCCCCTCGGCGTGACGCGCGGCGAGGTGGTCGATGTCAGCCGGGCCGTACCGGGGGCGACCCTCGAGGTCACGCGAGAGCGGGACCCGGACCGCCTCACCGGTGCGGACGACCACGTCCTCGCCACGGATGTCGACGGTGAGGTCCTCCCCCTCCGAGAGCTGCAGGGTGGCGGCGTCGTGGGTGAGTTCGATGTGGACCTGTCGGTCCTGGAACCGGAGCGGGAAGCGCATCCCCCGCCACGCGCTCGGCAGCCGGGGGTCGAAGCTCAGCTTGCCGCGGTGGTCGGCGAGTCCCGCGAACCCGTACATCAGCGCCATCCACACCCCGCCGGTCGACGCGATGTGCACGCCGTCGATCACGTTGCCGGCGATGTCGGCGAGGTCCATCAGCAGGGCGTACTGGAAGTACTCGAGCGCCTTGTCCTCGGCACCGATCTCGGCGGCCAGCACCGCCTGGACGCACGCCGACAGCGACGAGTCGCCGGTGGTGAGCGGGTCGTAGTAGCTGAAGTTGCGTTCCTTGAGCCCGGCGTCGAACTCGTCGTCGAGCAGGACCATGGCCAGCACGACGTCGGTCTGCTTGATGACCTGGTAGCGGTAGATCTTGAGGGGGTGGTAGTGCAGCAGGAGCGGGTAGTGATCGCGCGGCGTGCCCTCGAAGTCCCACCGTTCCTTGTCGAGGAAGCTGGCGTCCTGCGGGTGGATCCCGCGGTCCTCGTCGTAGGGGACGTGCATCCGGTCGGCAGCACGCTCCCAGGCCGCGACCTCGTCGGTGCGCAGATCGGTGGCGTGGACCAGGTCCCGGAAGGCCTCGGGGCGATCGTCCCGCATCCACCGCACGACCTCGACCGCGTACCGGAGGTTGCGGCGCGCCATGAGGTTGGTGAAGACGTTGTCGTTGACGACCGTGGTGTACTCGTCCGGTCCGGTGACACCGTGGATGTGGAACTCACCGGTGTCGGGCGAGTGGAACCCGAGGGCCTCCCACAGGCGAGCGGTCTCGACCAGGATCTCCGCGCCGACCTCGGTGAGCAGATCCCAGTCCCCGCGCACGTCGACGTAGCGCTGGATCGCGTAGGCGATGTCCCCGTTGATGTGGAACTGGGCCGTCCCGGCGGCGTAGTACGACGAGGCCTCCTCGCCGTTGATCGTCCGCCACGGGAACAGCGCCCCGGCTTCGGCGAGCTCGGCGGCGCGCGCCCGTGCCTCGGGGAGCATGGAGTGGCGGAAGCGCAGCAGGTTGCGGGTGATCCGAGGATCGGTGTAGGTCAGGAACGGCAGGACGTAGATCTCGGTGTCCCAGAAGTAGTGTCCCTCGTAGGACTGACCGGTGAGTCCCTTCGCCGGGATCCCGGTGCCCTCGGCGCGAGCCGCCGCCTGGATGAGCTGGAAGATGTTCCACCGGATCGCCTGCTGGATGCGCCGGGGCCCGTCGACCTGGACGTCGGCACGCGTCCAGAAGTCGGCGAGGTAGGCCCGCTGCGCCTCCTCCAGCGAGGCGAACCCGTCGCGCTTGGCACGGTCGAGGGTCCGGCTGGCGCGGTCGACCAGCTCGACCGACGGCACCGTCCGCGACACGTGGTAGGTGAAGTACTTGGTGAGCTTGATCGGCACGCCGGCCTTGGCGTCGATGGTGTAGACGACCTTGTCGAGGTCCTCGGCCCAGCTCGTGGTGACCGCCCAGGGGTCGTCGGTCTCGAGGACGTGGTCGATGCCGACCCCGAGCGTCATCTTCGAGTTGGTCGTCCGGTACCCGGTGATGAACCGTTGGTCGTCTTCGACGTGCTCACGGGCGTTCAGCACCCGGTGCCCGAACGCACGGGCCCGGCGGGGGTCGTCGTTGCCCCCCGACCGCGGCTCGTCCTCGGCACGCGCGTCCTGACGGTTGAGCAGCTGGCTCGAGAGCACGACCGGTGCGTCGGTGTCGACCACGACCTCGTACTCGATGGCGCCGAGGTGGCGGTGCTGGAAGGACACCAAGCGACGGGAGGTGACGCGCACCTGCTTGCCGGCGGGCGAGGACCAGTTGAGGGTGCGGTGCAGGACGCCCTCACGGAAGTCGATGCACCGCTCGTACTCGGTGATGCGCGCGGTCGGCAGGTAGAGCGGCTCGTCGTCGACGTAGAGCTTGATCAGGGTCGCGTCGGGACAGTTGACGATGGTCTGCCCGGTCCGTGCGAAGCCGTACGCCTCCTCGGCGTGGACGATGGGCCACGTCTCGTGGAAGCCGTTGAGGAAGGTCCCCGGCTCGATGGCGGGCCGCCCCTCCTCGAACGTGCCCCGGATCCCGAGGAAGCCGTTCGAGATCGAGAAGATGGTCTCGGCGTTGCCCATCCACTCGCGGGTGTAGTCCCGCTCGATGATCCGCCACTCGTCGGACGGGAACAGGTGCTCGGGCGGCAGGTTGATCTCACGGGGGATCACGGTGCCGACCTCGAGGCTCGAGCCGTTCTGGGGTGGCCGGACGCTACCGGTCCGGTGGGGACGAGTCACCGCACCCGCGGCGGGTGGGTGGCACCGCGATCAGCGTGCGAGGGTCTCGCGGACCAACGCGCGCAGCCGGTCGAGCCCGACGTTCTTCTCGGCGCTCACCCAGAGCACGGCGGACTCGTCGAGGCCGAGGCCCCCGGCCAGGTCGCGCTTGCGTCGCACGCGCTTGGAACTCTTGACCTTGTCGTGCTTGGTGGCCACGACCTGGAAGGCCACGTCGTTGTCCCGCAGCCACGCCAGCACCTCGGTGTCCTGGCCGGCCGGACCGATCTCGCCGTCGACCAGCAGGAGGGTCAGACGCAGCGGCTCGCGATCGCGCAGGTAGCCGTGCATCCGCCGTTCCCACGACGCACGGGTCGTCTTCGACGCTGACGACGCGTACCCGTACCCCGGCAGGTCGACCAGCGTCGCGCCGTCCTCGGTCGCGAAGACGTTGAGCAGCTGGGTCTTGCCGGGCTTGCCGGAGACCTTCGCGAGCCCCTTGCGGGCAGCGAGCGCGTTGAGCAGCGACGACTTGCCGACGTTCGAGCGCCCGACGACGGCGACCTCGGCCCGGCTCGGAGGCAACTGATCGAGCCGCTCCGCCGACGTGACGAACGTCAGCGGCAGCGGCGCGCTCAGAACGCCACCTGGCAGAAGCCGTGGTTGCAGTACCCGCCCGGGTTGGTGTGCAGGTACTGCTGGTGTTCGGGCTCGGCCCAGTAGAAGGTCGACCGCGGCACGATCTCGGTCACGATGTCCCCGAAACCGCGCTCGTTCAGCTTGGCCTGGTAGCGGTCGCGCGACGCCTCCGCCGCGGCACGCTCGGCGTCGTCGGCGACCTGGATCTGCGAGCGGTACTGGGTGCCCACGTCGTTGCCCTGCCGCATCGGCGTCGTCGGGTCGTGGTTCTCCCAGAACGGGACCAGCAGCTCTTCGAAGCTGGTGACCTCGGGGTCGTAGACCACCAGGACGTCCTCGGCGTGGTTGGTGCGCCCCGTGCAGACCTCCTGGTAGGTCGGGTTCGGGGTCACGCCGCCGCTGTAGCCGACGGCGGTGGTGAACACGCCCGGCATCTGCCAGTAGATGCGCTCCGAGCCCCAGAAGCAGCCCATCCCGACCACGAGCTCCCGGTGGCCCGCCGGGAACGGCGGGACGATGGGCGTACCGAGGACGGCGTGGGGCCGCGGGGTCGCGATGGCGTGCTCCCGCCCGGGGAGGGTCTCCTCGGGCGCGAGCAGTTCGAGGGTCTTCTTCCCGAACACGGGTGCCTCTCTCGGTCGGTGTCGTCAGGCGTCCCGTAGCGAGCGCAGCACGTGCTGGAGGATGCCGCCGTGGCGGTAGTAGGTCGCTTCACCGGGCGTGTCGATGCGCAGCCGCGCGTCGAAGCTGACCTCGCTGCCGCCCGCGCCGCGGGCCACCACGGCCACGGTCGCCGGGATGGAGCCGTCGTTGAGCGCGGTGACCCCGGAGATGCCGAAGGTCTCCTCGCCGGTCAGACCGAGCGACTCGGCCGACTCACCGTCGGGGAACTGCAGCGGCAGCACGCCCATCCCGATCAGGTTGGAGCGGTGGATCCGCTCGTAGCTGACGGCGATGACCGCCTCGACCCCGAGCAGCACCGTGCCCTTGGCCGCCCAGTCACGTGACGATCCGGACCCGTACTCGGCGCCCGCGAGGACCACGAGCGGGGTGCCCTCGGCCTGGTAGTGCTCGGAGGCCTCGAAGATCGACATCACCTCGCCGTCCCCCGCGTCGCTGAGGTCGCGGGTGAAACCGCCCTCGGTCCCCGGCGCGAGCTGGTTGCGCAGCCGGATGTTGCCGAAGGTGCCGCGGATCATGACCTCGTGGTTGCCGCGGCGTGAGCCGTAGGAGTTGAACTGCGACACCTCGACGTCGTGCTCGGTCAGGTACCGACCCGCCGGCGAGTCGAGTTTGATCGCACCCGCCGGGGAGATGTGGTCGGTGGTCACCGAGTCGCCGAGCTTGGCCAGCACCCGCGCCCCCACGATGTCCTCGACCGGCTCGGCCTCCGACGGCATGCCGTCGAAGAACGTGGGTTTGCGGATGTAGGTCGAGTCGGGGTCCCAGTCGAAGGTGTCGCCCTCGGGGGTGGGCAGCGCCTTCCAGCGCTCGTCGCCCTCGAACACCGACGCGTACTCCTCGGTGAACGTCTCGGACTGCATGGAGCTGTCGATGGTCTCCTGGATCTCCTGCGGGGAGGGCCAGATGTCAGCGAGGTGCACCGGCTGCCCGTCGCTGCCGGTGCCGAGCGGTTCGGTGGTGATGTCGATGTCCATCGACCCGGCCAGGGCGTAGGCGACCACGAGCGGCGGGGACGCGAGGTAGTTCATCTTCACGTCGGGGTTGATGCGGCCCTCGAAGTTGCGGTTGCCCGACAGCACCGAGGTGACGGCGAGATCGTGGGACTGGACCGCCGCGCTGACCTCGGGGATGAGGGGCCCGGAGTTGCCGATGCACGTGGTGCAGCCGTACCCGACGAGGTTGAAGCCGAGCTTCTCGAGGTAGGGGGTCAGCCCCGAGCGGTCGTAGTAGTCGGTGACGACCTTCGAGCCCGGCGCGAGCGTGGTCTTGACCCAGGGCTTGCGGGTCAGGCCCGCCTCGACCGCCTTCTTGGCGAGCAGCGCGGCCCCGATCATGACGCTCGGGTTCGAGGTGTTCGTGCACGAGGTGATGGCCGCGATCGTCACCGCCCCGTGATCGAGCTCGAAGCTGCTGCCGTCGGCGAGCGTGACCTCGACCGGGTTCGACGGTCGATCGGCAGCAGCCGACCCCTGCTGGTGGTGCGGCGCGTCCTCGGCGTCCTCGTGACCGTTGGCGGAGACCGAGACGGGATCCGACGCGGGGAAGGTGTCCTCGACCGCGTCGTCGAGGTCCCCGTGCTCGGGGGTGGAGGCGTAGTCGTCGAGGGCGACCCGGAAGGAACGCTTCGCGTCATCGAGGCTGACCCGGTCCTGCGGGCGCTTCGGCCCGGCGAGGGACGGCACGACGGTGGACAGGTCGAGCTCGATCGACTCGGAGTAGTCGGCCTCGTGGTCCGGGTCGTGCCACAGACCCTGGGCCTTCGCGTACGCCTCGACGAGGGCGACCTGGTGGTCGCTGCGCCCGGTGAAGCGCAGGTAGCGCAGGGTCTCGTCGTCGATCGGGAAGATCGCGGCCGTCGAGCCGTACTCCGGCGACATGTTCCCGATCGTGGCGCGGTTGGCCAGCGGGACGCCCGGGACGCCGGGGCCGTGGAACTCGACGAACTTGCCGACCACCCCGTGCTCGCGGAGCATCTCGGTGATGGTCAGGACGAGGTCGGTCGCGGTGGCACCATCGGGCAGCTGGCCCGAGAGCTTGAAGCCCACCACCGACGGGATGAGCATCGAGACGGACTGACCGAGCATCGCCGCCTCGGCCTCGATACCGCCGACGCCCCAGCCGAGCACCCCGAGCCCGTTGACCATCGTGGTGTGCGAGTCGGTGCCGACGAGGGTGTCGGGGTACGCCTGCGGTAGCCCGTCGGCGCGCTCGTTGCCGAACACGACGCGGGCGAGGTGCTCGATGTTGACCTGGTGGACGATCCCGGTCCCCGGTGGCACGACCTTGAAACCCTCGAACGCCGTCTGGCCCCAGCGCAGGAACGCGTACCGCTCACGGTTGCGTCCGTAGTCGAGGTCGATGTTGATCTGCAGCGCATCCGAGGTGCCGAAGGCGTCAGCGACGACGGAGTGGTCGATCACCAGCTCGGCCGGCACCAGCGGGTTGATCCGGGACGGATCGCCACCGAGGTCGCGCATCGCTTCGCGCATCGCGGCCAGGTCGACGACCGCGGGGACCCCGGTGAAGTCCTGCAGGATCACCCGGGCCGGGGTGAACTGGATCTCGGTCGATGGCTCCGCCGCCGCGTCCCACGCGGCGAGCGCCCGGATGTCGTCGGCGGTGGTGTTCTGGCCGTCCTCGGTGCGCAGGAGGTTCTCGAGCAGCACCTTGAGGCTGAACGGCAACCGCTCGGCACCCTCGACCGCGTCGAGTCGGAAGATCTCGTAGGTCCGATCGTCGACCTCGAGGTGGTCCTTGGCGCCGAAGCTGTCACGGGTCACGGTGGGCTCCCAGATGGGCGGTCGGGACCCCCAAGCTAGCCGAGGAGCGAGGGGCCCTCCCCTCGACCCCCTGCTCGGTAGCCTGCGACCGGCTCGCAGCAGCCGAGCGCGGGCGACGGAGGGAACGCACGTGCGTCACGGCACCGTCCTGCCCACCATCGACACGACCGACCGGTTCGCACCGATCGGGCCGATGGCCGAGGTCCGCGCAGCCGTCAGCGACGGCCCCGGCGGCGCGGCGTTGGCAGCGATCGTCGAGGCAGCTCCGGACCTCAAGCGCGCCGTCACCGCGTCCGGTGTCGTCGGCGGCGTGGCGACGGGCGAGCTCGTGACCTTCCCGTACCCGAGCGTCTTCGGGCTCTGGAGGGCTGCGCGGTCCCCCGTTCCCCTCGTCTGGTTGACGGCGCGCTTCCTCGTGGTCCAGTGGGACGAGCCGGCCCGGCGCGGCCGCACCCGGGGCACGACCGATCGCCGCCGCACGCTGCTGTGGGGTGCCTTCGACCGCGAGGGTGCCGCCACCACGCCGGCCGCGCTGCAGCTCGGGCCACGCACGGCGGTTCCGGACCGGTTGCTGACCACGACCCACGGGAGCGTGCGCGGACACCTGCGCGCGCTCGGTATCGATCCCGCGGACGTCGACTACGTCGCCTCCGACCACCTCCAGGCCCAGGACCTCCGGCGGGTCCTCGGGACCACCCGGCCCGCCCGCGACCTCGGCGAGCCCGACCAGCCCCTGGCGGGCTGGTTCCCGAACGCCACGCTGGTGACGTCGCAACGCGAGTGGTCCTCGCTGCACCAGCTCCACCCGCTGCAGGCACCTTGGTACCAGCCGGACACCTTCCGCGACCTCGACCCGCGTCGCGCTCACCGAGGGTGACGTCCAGCTCGGGCCGGGGGTCGCGCTCGTGGCGACACCGGGGCACACGGCTGGCACGGTCAGCCTGGTGCTCAACACCGACGATGGGGTCTGGGTGAGCTCCGGCAACGGTGTCGCCGCGGAGTGTTACGCGCCGCGGGCATCCCGGATCGCCGGGCTGCGCCGACATGCGGTCGAGTGGGGCCACGAGGTCGTGCTCAACGCCAACACCCCCGAGCGGGTGGGCGACCACTACGACGCGATGATCCTCGAGCGGTCGCTGGCGGACCCGTCGCCCGAGGCGCCGTTCCCGCGCGTCCTGCCCCTCTCCGAGCTGACGGGCTCCCGGCTGGCCCCAGGCTTGGCGCCCACCTTCGTCCAGGGCGGGATCGCGAGCGGGACCATCCGCGGCGGTAGCGTCGAGACGCGTTCGCAGGTGGCGTGAGACGCCGTTCGGCCGACCCGCTGCGCTGAGCGCACGGTGTGGTGCGCAGCTGGAGGTGCGCGTCACCGGGACGGGGTCCGATGCGTTCTGAGGGTGGGACGGCGCAGGTGCGCGTCCCCACGGAGACGGACGGGAGCGGCGTGCGGGAGCTGCAGGAGCGATGGGGACGGACCGCGCGACGCGCGGTCGCCGCCCTCCGCCACGTCGACCGTCCGCTGGTGGTGCTGGTCGTGGGCCTGCTCGCGCTCGCGACCCTGACCACCTACACCTCGCCGGCCCCTCCGTTCGGGACCACGACGTCAGCCGCCGCCACGGCGACCAACGTGCCGGAGGAGACGGTCGTCGTCGACGCGGCGGCGCCCGAGCTCGAGGGCCTCCTCGACGCGGGTCGTTCGCTCGGCGCCGACCCCGACGAGATGGGCCCCAGCCCCGATGCCGATGTCCGCGAGTTGACGCCGTTCGAGGGCAGCCCGGTCGGCGACCTCAGCGAGGACGAGGTGGTCCCGGCCGACCTCATCGTCCGCAGCGACACCGTCGATCTCGACGCGCTCACCGACGCGCTCGTCGGTGCCACCCACGTCGCCCCCGCTGCGGCCCTCACCGCCCAGGCCGACACCGGTGCTGACGAACCCACCGACCTGTCCCTGCTCGGGGTCGACGGCTCCACCTTCCGGCCCCTCGCCCCGCAGGTCACCGCGGGGGCTGATGCCGTCTGGGAGCGCTTCTCGGAGGGCGACGTCCTGGTCGCTCACGAGGTCGCCGAGGCACACGGTCTCGAGCTCGGGAGCACCCTCCTGCTGCGGACCGACTCAGCCACGGTGCCCGTCCGCATCGGTGCCTTCGCCGCCAACGGTGCCCCGTCCATCGCCGACGTCCTCGTCCCCGTCGACGTGGCCAGCCTCCTCGGCGCGGCCGGCCCCAACACCCTGATCGTCGCCGCGGGCGAGGACCCGGAGTCGCTCGGCACCGCGCTCGCGGACGCGACCGGTGGCGAGGTGGAACTGCGCCGCGAGTCCGCGCCTCCCGTCGCGGAACGGCGCACGACGCAGGCCACGCCCTCGGGCAAGATCGAACCGTTCAGCTACACCAGCCGGGCCGACGGGCGCATCTCGATCCACGGCGACTGGGTGGCGCGCAACATCACCCGGGTGCAGCTGCCCGGGATGTCCGCCACCTCCTGCCACCGGGTGATGGTCCCCCAGCTGCTCGCGGCCGTTGAGGAGCTCATCGAGCGCGACCTGTACCCCCACCTCGACCCGTCGCAGTTCGCGGGCTGCTTCGTCGCCCGGCACATCGACTGGAACCCCAGCAAGCCGCTCTCGATGCACGCTTGGGGGCTGGCGATCGACTTCAACACCCGTGACAACTGGCTCGGTGCCACCCCCAAGATGGACCGCCGCGTCGTCGAGGTGTTCGAGCGGTGGGGCTTCGAGTGGGGCGGGCACTGGCGGCGCCCCGACGGCATGCACTTCGAGCTGGCCCGGATCGTCCCGACCGGCTGAGCAGGTGCCGTCCACCCGCTGACCCGTAGGCTCGCGGCACCGAAGAACGCCGTCCCGGAGCCTGCCACGTGCCCACGCTCGCCATCGTCCGACACGGCCAGTCGCTGTGGAACCTCGAGAACCGGTTCACCGGCTGGGTCGACGTCCCGCTGACCGAGAAGGGTCGCGAGGAAGCCCGCACCGCAGGTGAGCGGCTCCGCGACATGTCGTTCGACGTGGCGTACACCTCGAGGCTGTCGCGGGCGCAGCACACGCTCGACATCATCATCGAGACCGCGGGCTTCGAGGGGGTGCCGGTCATCCGTGACGAGGCGCTCAACGAGCGTCACTACGGCGACCTGCAGGGGCTCAACAAGGCCGACACCGCCGCGAAGTACGGCGACGAGCAGGTCCACACGTGGCGCCGCTCGTTCGCCACGCCGCCGCCGAACGGCGAGGCGCTGAAGGACACGGCCGCGCGCACGCTGCCGTTCTTCGACCGCGCCATCTTGGGTGACATCCGCCAGGGCAAGGACGTGCTGGTCGTCGCCCACGGCAACTCCAACCGGTCGATCGTCATGCAGCTCGACGACCTCGACGAGGAGGGCGTGCTGGCGCTCGAGCTCGCGACGGGGATCCCTCTGGTCTACGAGCTGGACGCCGACGGCACGGTCCGCTCACGCGAGCTGCACGACCGCTGACCGATCGGGGACGGCGCGCCGCCGGTGGCTCAGTAGGTGCCGGACACGTACCCCGTCAGCTGCTCGGTCTGCATCTCGAGCTCGTCGAGCCGGCGCTTGACGACGTCACCGATGGACACGATCCCGACGAGCTGATCGTCGTCCACGACCGGGACGTGACGGAACCGACCGTCGGTCATCGTCCGCGCGAGCTCGTCGGTGGTGGACGAGGACGTGCACGTGGTCACCGGCGAGGTCATCACGTCGCGGACGGGCAACCCGAGCACGTCGTGGTCGACGGCGAGCCGGCGGACGACGTCCCGTTCCGACATCACGCCGACGACGCTCCCTCCGTCGAGGACGACGACGGCGCCGACGTTGCGGTCGGCGAGCCTGCGGACCGCCTCGCCGACGGAATCGTCCGGGGCGACCGTCAGGACGTCGCTGCCCTTCTTGGCCAACACCCGCTCGATGGACTCGCTCATCTGGTCTCCCCTCTCGACGCGGTCTCCGAGCCCAGCATGGCACCGCGGTAGCCTCGTCGCCACCCGTCCATCGAGGTTCCGACGTGACCGAAGCCGTCACCGCCCGTGAGGGTTGGCCCGTCCTCCACCTGTTCCTGACCGTCGACCACGCCGAGGTCCCCTCGCTGCCGCCCGGTGCGGCCAAGGATCTCGTCGACGTGCTGATGCGGTGGCAGGAGGACTCGCAGCTCCACATCTTCAGCGCGATCGGCCACAAAGCCGACGTGATGCTGATGGGGATCGACCCGGATCTGGCCCGGCTCCGCGCGCTCCAGACCGACGTCCAGGCGTGCGAAGCGGCGCCAGCGCTCGAGCTGACCTGGTCCTACCTGTCGCTCACCGAGGGCGGCGAGTACGTGACCACCGGGGAGCAGTACCGCAAGGAGATGACCGCCAAAGGCGTCACAGGCGACGATCTCGAGCAGCGCGTCGAGCAGTTCGTCGAACGGATGGCCACGTACACCGACGACAAGCTGCACCCGCAGATGCCCGCGTGGGAGGTCGCCTGCTTCTACCCGATGTCGCACCGTCGCGAGGCGCCAGACAACTGGTACTCGCTCGACTTCCCCGCGCGCAAGCGCCTCATGCACGACCACGGCAAGAGCGGTCGCGCGTACACCGGGCGGGTCCTGCAGCTCGTCTCCGGCTCCACGGGGCTCGACGAGTGGGAGTGGGGTGTGACCCTGTTCGCCCACGACCTCGGTGACCTCAAGGAGATCGTCTACACGATGCGCTACGACGAGGCCTCCGCGCGCTACGCGGAGTTCGGGGATTTCGTGGTCGGCATCCGCCGGTCCCCCGCCGAGCTCGTGACCGAGATCGGTCTCGACCGCAGCGCCCGGTGACCACCGGCGCGACCGCGGCCGCGATCGCCCGTGGCGTCACCCTGCTGCGGCGCACCGGTGCCACCGCCGGTGACCGCGTGGTGGTCCAGCTCGGCCAGGACCTGTCGACCTTCGGTGTCCTCGCGGCCGCCTGCCTCGAGGGGGTCGTGGCCGTCCCGCTCCCGCCCGACCTCCCCCCGGGCGAACGGCGCGCGATCGTCGCGGACGCCCGCCCCACCGCGATCCTCGCCGATCCGACGCTGGTGGTCTCGACCCCGGCGGAGCTCGACGTCCCGGTACACGAGGTCGACCCGGCGAGCATCGCGACCCTGCCGGGGACCGATCCGGCGTCGTCCTGGCCCCGTACGCGGCCGATGGCGTACACGTCCGGCACGACGGGGCGTCGCAAGGGCGTCCACGTGGGCGTGCACGAGCCCGACTGGGGCCGGGAGGTCACCGAGGACGAGCACCTGGCCTTCGGCGGGCGTCACGGCGACCGCCACCTCGTGGTCTCACCCCTCTACCACTCGGGGCCGCTGCGTTTCGCGCTCGTGACGGCGCTGCTCGGTGGCGAGGTCGCCGTCCTGCCTCGCTTCGACGCGCGCGCGTGGCGCGACGCGCTCCGGGCGGTGCGTCCGACCTCGCTCTTCTGCGTCCCGACCCACCTGCACCGTCTGCTCGCGCTCCCCGACGTCACCGGGGACGACCTCGCGTCGCTCACCCTGCTCGCGCACGCTGGGGCACCCTGCCCGGTCCCCCTCAAACGACGGACCCTCGAGCTCACCCCGGCGAGCAGCGCGTGGGAGTTCTACGGCTCCACCGAGGGCCAGTTCACCGTCTGCCCTCCGGAGGTCTGGGAGGTCGCCCCCGGGACCGTCGGGACCGCGCGACCTGGCCGACGGCTGCGGATCCGGGACGTGGACGGTGGCGAAGCCGCGACCGGCGAGATCGGGACGGTGTGGTGCGAGGCTCCCACCCACGCTCGGTTCACCTACTGGGACGACCCCGCCCGCACGGCGGCGGCGTGGGACGGCGATGCGTTCACGGTCGGCGACCTCGGGTCGCTCGACGCCGCTGGCCGCCTGACGCTCGCCGGTCGGCCCGGCGACCTGGTGATCTCCGGAGGGGTGAACGTCTACCCGGCCGAGGTGGAGCGTCACCTGCTCGACCTCCCCGGGGTGGCCGAAGCGGTGGTCTTCGGCATCCCCGACGAGGACTGGGGGCAGCAGGTCGTCGCCGCCGTCGTCGCGCACGCCGGCGTCGAACTCGACCCCGCGTTCCTGCGCCACCAGCTGTCCGATCGCCTGCGCGCGGCCGAGGTCCCGAAGCAGGTCGCCATCGTGGACGAGCTGCCCCGGACGCCGACCGGCAAGATCCGACGCATCGGGTTGGCCGGTGCCGTCGCCGGACCGTGGGGCCCGACGTGACCGCCCGGGAGGCGCGACTCACCGAGGTCCTCGACCAGCTCGCGGCGCACGTGCCGCACGGACCCACCGAGACGTGGTCGCTGCGACGCACCCGCGCGCTGGCGACCTGGCTCCCCCGACCGTTCGACGAGCACGCGGACGCCACGCACCTGACGGGGTCGGCCATCGTGGTCGACGACCGCGGTCGCGTCGTCCTCCACCGCCACAAGCGGCTCGGGCTGTGGCTCCAACCGGGCGGTCACGTCGACCCCGGAGAGTCGGCACCCGACGCGGCACGGCGCGAGACGCGCGAAGAGACCGGGCTGGCCGCCCGTCACCCCGACGACGGGCCGCGGCTGATCCACGTCGACGTCCACCCCGGACCTCGTGGCCACCTGCACCTCGACCTGCGCTACCTGCTGATCGCCGACGGCGCTGACGCGTTCGCACCGGACGCGGGCGAGTCGGCCGACGTCGCCTGGTTCACCGCCGAGGAGGCGTGTCGGATCGGCGACGGCAGCGTTGCGGCAGCGGTCGAGGGCGCCCTTCGCCACTCCGGCTGAGGGTCGGCGGGATCACCAGACGGCGAGGTGGTCCTCGGCGACCCCCGCGAGACGGACCTCAGCAGCTCGTCCGTCCGGGTCGGTGAGGCTCCCGGTCCAGGTACCGAACGGCATCACGTACCGGGAGGTCGCCACCACGAGCCGCTCGTCCGCGCTGCGAGAACCGTGCGGCTCGAGGTGCAGCGACGTGCCTGGCCCCGAGACCTGCCAGGGATCGACCGCGACGTCGCCGGTGGCCGCTAGCGAGGTCAACTCCAACGCGTGGGGCACGCCGTCCCACCAGACGACGTCCTCCCCCGCTTCGCGGCGGTTCATCCCAGTCGACGCGTTCACGCCGACACGTCGTCCGTCAGCGGTCGAACCGGCACCCGCCGCCCACCGCCACGTCGTGCGCCGGTCTTGCCGGCCTGCGGTCCAATCCGACCACGCGCCAGCGTCCGCAGCGAGACCGACGGTCGGCCCGGCTCCGAGCTGGACCTCTCCGGTGACCGGCATCCCTGCGGCCTTGCGGGTCACGTTCCACCCTCCGGCCTCGGTGCGCGTCGAGAGCACCGCCGGCGTGATCGTGCCCTCCGAGCGAACGTCCGCGCGGAGACGGCCCGTCCGGGTCGGGACGTCGAGGTCGATGCGTCCGTCCGGGTGCAGCTCGAGGCGAGCCTCTCCGGCTCGGACCGCGGCGCCCCCCGCCGGCACCTCACCGACCCGGACACCCCGGGCGAGCGGACGTGTCAGGTCCCACGTGCCCTGGACGCCGCCGACCCGCGCGAACGCGAAGGCCACACCGGCGACACCGAGGTGCACCACCGCGGCGCCGACGAGGGTGTCGCCGTCCCCGGCGGCGACGTAACACCACCGTCGGACGCGACCGCGTCGCGGGGCGCGTGGGACCGGGTCGATCGCGACCTCTCCGGCGACCAGGCCGCGGACGAGTCGCGGACCGGCGGGCAGGAGCGGGAGGGGGGCGGACACGGTCAGAACAGGCGGAGGTGGACGTCGTCCTCACCGCGCAGCCGGGCGAGGTCGACCTCGACGCACCCGATGCCTCGCGAGGCGGCCAGCACGCGGGCCTGTGGCTTGATCACCGTGGCGGCGAAGACGCCGCGAACCGGCGCGATGAGCGGGTCACGTTGCATCCGTTCGAGGTACCGGGTCAGCTGCTCGACGCCATCGATCTCGCCGATCCGTTTGATCTCGACCGCCACCGCAGCGCCGTCCACGTCGCGACAGAGCAGGTCGACCGGGCCGAGGTCGGTCCGGAACTCGCGCTGCACGCAGGTGAGGCCGTCCTCGAGGTGACCGGGGTGGTCGGCCAGCAGCTCCTGCAGCTCCCGCTCCACCCCGTCGAGCGTCAACCCGCGTTCGGTGTCGAGCTCGACCGTCGTGTCGGAGACGATCCGTTCGAACTCGATGGTCAGCGTCTCGCCCTTGGGGTTGGTCACGACCCACCGGTCGGCGTCCTCGGCGAGGGTGTTGGGCGCGTTCATCCAGTTGACGGGCTTGTAGGCGCCGACATCGGCGTGGATGGCGACGCACCCGTCCGCCTTGACCATGATGAGCCGGAGCGCCGGTGCCAGGGTCGACGACAGCCGGCCGACGTAGGTGGCCGAGCAGCGGGCGATGACCAGCCGCACGGGGCCTCCTGGCGAGCACGAAGATGCTCCGGGACGCTACCAGTGGCCCCGAGCCGGTACGGAACGGCGCGACGGCGTCCGGGCGGGCACCGCCTCGCCGCTACCCTCGCGGGTCGACCCGTCGGCGGACCGTCGTGGTCGTCCCTCCACCCCTCCCCCTCCCCTCCGAGGCTCCCGTGGCGCTGCAGGTCGGACTCGTCGGGCTGCCGAACGTCGGCAAGTCGACGCTGTTCAACGCCGTCTCCCAGGCCGGTGCGGAGGCCGCGAACTTCCCGTTCTGCACCATCGACCCGAACGTCGGGGTCGTCGCCGTCCCCGACGCGCGTCTGACCCGCCTGGCGGAGCTCGCCGCGTCCAAGAAGGTCGTGCCGACGGCGATCGAGTTCGTCGACATCGCCGGGCTCGTGGCCGGCGCCTCGCAGGGCGAGGGGCTCGGCAACCAGTTCCTGGCCCACATCCGCGAGGTCGACGCGATCTGCAACGTGGTGCGCTGCTTCGAGAGCGACGACATCGTCCACGTCAGCGGCTCGGTCGACCCGGCCCGCGACGTCGAGATCATCACCACCGAGCTCGTCCTCGCCGACCTCGCCACCGTCGAGAAGCGGCTCGAACGCGCCAACCGGACGGCGCGGACCGGCGACAAGGACGCGATCCGGGAACGCGACGTCATCGAGGCGCTCCGCGACCACCTCGGCGAGGGCTCCGTGGCCCGCACCTTCCGCGGCGAACTCCCCCCGGTGGTCGCTCGCGAGCTGTCGCTGCTGACCGCCAAGCCGGTGCTGTACGCCGCCAACGTCGCCGAGGACGAGCTCCCGGACGGCAACGAGCACGTCGCGGTCGTGCGCCGGCTCGCCGAGGAGGAAGCGGCCGAGGTCGTGGTCATCTCCGCACAGGTCGAAGCCGAACTCGCCGATCTCGAGGGCGACGAACGCCAGGAGTACCTGACCGACCTCGGCCTGGAGCGCTCCGGGCTGGAGCGGCTCATCGACAGGGCCTACCGGCTGCTCGGGCTGCTGACCTACTTCACGGCCGGCCCCGAGGAGGCGCGGGCGTGGACCGTGCCCGGCGGGTCCACCGCACCACGCGCCGCGCGCGAGATCCACACCGACTTCGAGCGTGGCTTCATCAAGGCCGAGGTCATCGCCTACGACGATTACGACCGCCTCGGGAGCGAGGCCGCCGCGCGCGACGCGGGCCGGCTGCGGATCGAGGGCAAGGAGTACGTCGTCGCCGACGGGGACGTGATCCACTTCCGGTTCAACGTCTGAGCGTCACCGCAGCTGTTCGACCCCACAACCCTGACCGACGAGGAGGCCCACGGTGGCCCGCTCCGAACCCATCACCCGCCTCGAGGTCGCTGCCTGCCCGACCCACCGGATGGACGTGAAGCACTACACCAGCCACGAGGTCGGCTGCGACTGCCTGTCCGCGGACCGGCGCGATGCCCTCGCGACCCGTTTGGCCGACGCTCGCGCCGAGGGCAACCCGCTGGCCGAGATGGCCGAGTGACCTGACGGCCACCCGGCCGACAGCGTCCGCTTCGGGCACCATCGTGTCGAGGTCCCGCCGCACGCGGTGACCGTGACGACAGGGACCGGCACGTGAGCGACGAACGCGATGGCGCCAGCAGGAGCCGGGCTTCGCTCGGCGGCCGGCTGCAGCGCGGTGCTCGGCTCGCCCGCGCCGGCGCGAAGGGCGCCGCCGGGGTCGCCACCTCGAAGGCACGTGGGCTCGCCGGGGGCGACCCGCGTGAGGCCGAGCTCCACGCCCGTGTCGCCGCCGACCTCGCCGAGGTCCTCGGTGACATGAAGGGCGCGGCGATGAAGCTCGGCCAGCTGCTGAGCTTCGTCGACCTCGACCTGCCGCCCGAGGTGCAGAGCACCTACCACGACGTGCTCGCTTCCCTCCGCGACCAGGCGCCCGCCTTCGATCCTGGTGCGATCGACGAGGTCCTCCACCAGTCGTACGGCGAGGGACCGGAACACGTCTTCGCGTCGTTCGACCCGACCCCGCTCGCGGCCGCCTCGATCGGGCAGGTGCACGCCGCCAAGCTCCACGACGGCCGCGACGTGGTGGTCAAGGTGCAGTACCCCGGCGTCGCCGACGCCGTCCGCGCCGACCTCAAGAACGCCGAGTCGTTCGCACCCCTCGCCCGCCTGGTGTCCCCCAACCAGGAGATCGGGCCGTTGCTCGACGAGCTCCGCGAGCGCGTGTTCGACGAGCTCGACTACGAGCGCGAGGCCCAGTACCAGCGCGCCTTCGCCAACCGCTACGAGGGGCACCCCTTCATCCACGTCCCCGACATCGTCGGCGATCTGTGCCGCCAGCAGGTGCTGGTGTCCGAGCGCATCTACGGGCGCACCTTCGATCAGCTCGTTGCCGAGGGGACCGACGAGGATCGGCAGCGCGTCGGTGAGATCATCTTCCGGTACGCGTTCGGGTCGATCGGACGCTTCCGGCTGTTCAACGGTGACCCGCACCCCGGCAACTACCTCATCGAGGAGGGTGAACACGGCCTGACGGTCGCGTTCCTCGACTACGGGTCGGTCAAGCTCTTCAGCCGCGAACGCTACGCGTCGATGCGCCGCATCGAAGCGGCGATGGCGCTGTCGGACCGTGATGCCGCGCTGTCCGCCCTCCGTGACGCGGGGTTCCTGCCCCGCAGCGCCAAGGTCGACGGGGATGCGGTCTACGAGTGGTTCCGGCTGTACACCAAGCCCGTCCTGGCTGACCAGCCGTTCACCTTTACGCCCGAGTTCGCGGCCGAGGTGATCCGTTCCTCCGCCGACCCTCGCAGCCCCCTCGCCGACGTCGTCCGGCGGCTGAACCTCCCGTCGGACTACCTCCTGCTCAACCGCATCCAGTGGGGCCTGAACTCGGTCCTCGCACGCCTCGGCGCCCGCGGCGACTGGCGCGCCATCCGCGACGAGTACCTGGAAGGCGGTGGCGGTCCTGCGACCGCCCTCGGCGAGCTCGACGCGCAGTGGTGGCGGACCCGCGAACCGGCGGTCGACCCACCAGCCTGAGGGCGCGCCGACGAGGGTGGGGTTGCGCCCACGGCCGCGACGACCTCGGACGCGTCACGGCCCCGGTCGAGGACCGGGGCCGCGAGGTGGAACCGTCGTCCGACTAGCGCTTGCCGCCCGAGTAGATGCCGTCGATGACGTCGGCGTACTTCTCTCCGACGACGTGACGCTTGACCGACATCTTCTGGCTCAGCTCGACGCCGACCTCGAAGTCGTCCGGCAGGATGCGGAAGGTGCGGATCGACTCGGCCTTCGACACGGCCTTGTTCGCGTCGTCGATCGCGTTCTGGATCTCGCCCCGCAGGTCCTCGTCGTCGACGAGGTCGGCGACCGACTCGCCGGACTTGCCGTTGGCCTCGGCCCAGGCGGGGAACGCCTCCGGGTCGATGGTGACGAGCGCGGCGATGAACGGCTGGTCGTCGCCGACGACCATCACCTGGCTGATGAGGGGGTGCGCACGGGCCCGGTCCTCGAGCACCGCCGGGGCGACGTTCTTGCCGCCCGCGGTGACGATGATCTCCTTCTTGCGGCCGGTGATGCGCAGGAACCCCTCGCCATCGAGCTGGCCGATGTCCCCGGTGTGCAGCCATCCGTCGTCGCTCACGGTCTCGCGCGTGGCCTCGTCGTTCTTGAAGTAGCCCTTGAAGACGTGGCCGCCCTTCAGCAGGATCTCGCCGTCCTCCGCGATGCGCACCGAGGAGCCGGGGATGGGCTTTCCCACCGAGCCGATCCGGAACGCGTCGGGGCGGTTGATCGTCGCGCCGGCGGTGTTCTCCGTCATCCCGTAGCCCTCGAGGATGAGGATGCCGACCCCGTTGAAGAAGTGGCCGAGCCGCTCGCCGAGCGCCGCGCCGCCGGAGACGGCGTAGCGGACGTTGCCGCCGATCGCGTCCCGGAGCTTGGAGTAGACGAGCTTGTCGAAGACGGTGTGCTTGAGCTTGAGGCCGATCGGCACCTTGCTGCCGGAGGTCGTCGCCCGCGAGTACTCCTCGGCGACGGCTGCGGCCTTGTCGAAGATCGCGCCCTTGCCGCCGGCGTGCGCCTTCTGCTGGGCGCCGTTGAAGACCTTCTCGAAGACGCGCGGGACCGCGATGAGGAAGGTCGGCTTGAACATCCCGAGCTCCTCCATGAGGTTCGGGATGCCGGTGGAGTAGCCGAGGGTGACCCCGGCGCGGATGGACGAGGTCTGGATGACCCGGGCGAAGATGTGCGCCAGCGGGAGGAACAGCAGGGTGCGCTCGCCCTCCTTGAAGAACTCCCTGGCTCCCGACTCGACCTGGGTGGCATCCCACACGAAGTTGCCGTGGGTGATCACGCAGCCCTTCGGCCGGCCCGTGGTCCCCGAGGTGTACACGATGGTGGCCACGTCGCTGCCGGTGACCGCGTCCGCGGTGCGACGGGCGTCCTCGTCGCTGATCGACGCGCCGGCCTGCTTGAGGTCCTCGACCGCGCCCTCCTCGATGACGAAGGCGTGCTCGCAGGTGGGCAGCTTGCCCGCGACGGACGCGAAGGTGCCCTTGAGCTCGGGCGTCTCGATGACGATCGCCTTGGCCTCCGAGTCCGAGACGATCCACTCGACCTGCTCGGCGGAGGAGGTCTCGTAGATCGGGACCGTGACCGCACCGGCGGTCCAGATCGCGATGTCGAAGACGGTCCACTCGATGCGGGTCGCGGAGTAGAGGCAGACCTTGTCGCCGGGCTGGATGCCCTTGGCGATCAGGCCCTTCGCGACGCTCAGGATCTCGTCGGCGAACTGCCGGTTGGACCACTCGACGAACCGGTCCCCCACGCGGTGCGCGACGGCGGGCGCATCGGGGCGCTGGTCGGCCGCGGCCCAGAGGGCGCGGGTGAGGTTCTCGGACGGGTCGATCGCGACCTCGCCTGGGCTGGTGTACTCCTGCACGACGCTCTCCCGTGGTGGTGTTCGTGAACGTGGGGCTCCCGAACCGACGGGTCGTCAGCGGGCACCCTCTCCAGGGCCGAGCCTAGCAACGCCGGACCACCCTCTCCGGTGGAGAAAGGTGATACGGACGTCACCTCGAGTCGCCGGCCCCCACCCGCTCGCGCCGCTCCCGGGCCTACGCTCACGACGTTCCAGGCGCCCGCACCGCGCGGAACGCCCGCGGGAGTGACACCCACCGATCGGAGCCGTCGTGTCGTCCTCGTCGGGACAGGTCCGGACCGAGCGCGACGGCCCGGTGTTCATCGTCACGATCGACCGGCCGGACGTCCGCAACGCCGTGGACGGTCCGACGGCCGAGGCGCTCGACGTCGCGTTCGACCGGTTCGAGGCGGACGACGACCTGGTCGCGGCCGTGCTCACCGGCACCGGTGGCACCTTCTGTGCCGGAGCTGACCTGCACGCGTTCGACGATCCAGCTCGCCGCAACCGCATCGTCGAGGAGCTCCGGGGGCCGATGGGTCCCACGCGTCGCCGTACCCGCAAGCCGACCATCGCCGCGATCGAGGGCCACGCCGTCGCGGGTGGGCTGGAGCTGGCGCTCTGGTGCGACCTGCGCGTGGTGGCCGAGACCGCCACCTTCGGGGTCTTCTGCCGGCGTTGGGGGGTGCCCCTGATCGACGGTGGCACGGTCCGCCTCCCCCGGGTCGTGGGGCTCGGCGTCGCGCTCGACCTGATCGCGACGGGTCGGCCCGTGGCAGCGGACGAGGCGCTTCGCATCGGCCTGGCGACGCGCGTCGTCCCCGAGGACACCGCCCTCCAGGCAGCTGTGGCACTCGGCCGCTCGCTCGAGGCCTTCCCGCGCCGGACGATGCTCGCTGACCTCGACGCTGCTCGACGGGCCTTCGACGCGCCGCTCGACGACGCCCTCCTGGCGGAGCACCGCACAGGAGCGGGCGCGCTGGCCGAGGGCGGTGCCGCCTCGGTGGCGGCCTTCCAGGCGGGGGCCGGACGCGGTGGGCGCTTCGACGCACCGGGCCTCTAGCCTGCCCCGTCGGTGGGTCGGCCCGGTCCGGCACCACCCCTGATCGTCCCCATCCCGAGGTGTCCCGTGGCCGCTGCCGAGAACCTGACCCGTACCGAGGCCGAAGCCCGCGCTGCCCAGCTCGAGGTCCACGGCTACGAGGTGCACCTCGATCTCACGCGCGGCGCGGAGCGCTTCCGGTCGAGCAGCACGGTCACCTTCGACGTCCGGACCGACGGCGACAGCTTCCTCGACCTGACCGCAGCGGACGTCGAGCTGCTCGAACTCGACGGCACGCCGCTCGACCTCGACCTGGTCGGCCCGACCCGGGTGTCCCTGCCGGGGCTCACCACCGGAACCCACACCCTCCGCGTCGTCGCCGAGATGGCCTACACCCACGAGGGCCGTGGGCTGCACCGGTTCGTCGACCCGGCCGATGCTCGCGTCTACCTCCACAGCCAGTTCGAGCCCTTCGACGCCCACCTCGTGTACGGCTGCTTCGATCAGCCCGATCTCAAGGCCAGCTTCTCGTTCCGCGTCGACGCGCCCGAGGAGTGGGTCGTCGTCAGCAACGGCTCGGTCACCGAGCGTCCCGATGAGGGTGCGGCCGGTACCTGGCGGTTCACCACCACCGAGCGCATCAGCACCTACATCACCGCGGTCGTGGCGGGCTCGTACGCCCGGTTCGGGGACGTCCACACCGGCCCGGGGGCTGGCGACCGCGAGCTCCCGCTCGGTCTCTACGTGCGGCGGTCCCTGGCCGACCACCTCGACACCGACGAGATCCTCGAGGTGACCAAGCAGGGGCTCGACTGGTACGCCCAGGCGTTCGAGATGCCGTACCCGTTCGCCGGCTCCTACGACCAGCTGTTCGTCCCGGAGTTCTCCGCCGGCGCGATGGAGAACCCGGGCTGCATCACCTTCTCGGAGACCTACGTCTTCCGGAGCAAGGTCACCGACGCCATCCGCGAGCGGCGCGCCGAGACCATCCTCCACGAGATGGCGCACATGTGGTTCGGCGACCTGGTCACCATGCGCTGGTGGGACGACCTGTGGCTCAACGAGTCGTTCGCGACGTTCATGTCCGTGCTGTGCCAGGCGGAGGCGACCCGCTGGAAGGGGTCCTGGACCACCTTCCTCGACGCCGAGAAGACCTGGGCCAAGCTGCAGGACCAGCTGCCCTCGACCCACCCCGTCGCCGACGAGATGCCGGACGTCGAATCGGTCCACCAGAACTTCGACGGCATCACCTACGCCAAGGGGGCGTCGGTCCTGCGGCAGCTGGTCGCCTGGGTCGGTCAGGACGAGTTCCTCGCCGGGTGTCGCGACTACTTCGCCCGCCACGCGTGGGGGAACACGACCCTGCCGGACTTCCTCGGCGCGCTCGAACGCGCCTCGGGGCGCGATCTGGCGGCCTGGCGGGACGAGTGGCTGCTGACCACGGGGGTGGCGCACCTCACCGCCGACTTCGCGGTGGCGGACGACGGCACGTACGAACGTTTCGCGGTCGTCCAGACCTCACCTTCCCCCTCGTGGTCCGGGCTCCCGGGCACGCCCGAGCACCGCGAGGTGCTGCGCCGTCACCGGCTGGCGGTCGGGTGCTACCGGCGCACCGACGCGGGGCTGGTCCGCGATCAGCGCGTCGAGCTGGACGTGGCTGGCGCTCGGACCGAGGTCCCCGAGCTCGTGGGTGTGCCCGCGGGCGAGGTCATCCTCGTCAACGACGACGATCTCACCTACGCCAAGGTGGCGCTGGACCCCGCGTCGACGGTGGCGCTCACCGACGATCTGGCGGCGCTCACCGACCCGCTCGCTCGGGCCCAGGTGTGGTCGGCCACATGGGACATGGTCCGTGACGGGGAGCTCGCCGCGTCGACGTTCGGGGAGCTGGTGCGCACCAACATCGCCTCCGAGACCGAGATCGGTGTGCTCCAGCGCCTGTTGCTGCGCGCTGTCTCGGCGGCTGAGCGGTACGCCGCGCCGGCGCACCGTCCGGCCCTCCTGGCCGCCCTGGCCCGTACGGCCCGTGTGCAGGCTGACGGCGCATCGCCCGGGAGCGACCACCTGCTCGCGTGGGTGCGGCACTGGGCCGCGACCGCTCGGGGCGACGAGGATCAGCTCCGCGACGTGCGTCGCCTCCTCGTCGGGGACCTGTCGTTCGACGGCCTCACCGTCGACACCGACCTCCGCTGGCACCTGGTCACCTCGCTCTCGCGGGCTGGCCAGCTCACGACCGGGGACATCGACGCCGAGCTCGAACGTGACCCGACCGACCTCGGCGAGCGGCAAGCTCTCACCGCCCGTGCCGTCCGGCCGGCCGCTGATGCCAAGCAGGAGGCGTGGGACCGACTCCTCGAGGACACGTCGCTGTCGCACACGCTGTCACGTCAGGTCTTCGTCGGCTTCGGTCAGCTCGACCAGACCGAGATCCTCGCACCGTACGTGGACCGGTACTTCGAGGCCCTCGACGACGTCTGGTCGCAGCGTTCGCTCGACTGGGCCATCGAGTTCTCCACCGGCACCTTCCCGCACCCGGCCGCGTCGGACGAGCTGCTCGCGCGGGTGGACGCCACCCTCAGCCGCGGTCTTCCTCGTCCCCTGCGCCGCGTGCTGCTCGAGCAGCGTGACACCCTCACCCGGACGCTGTCGGCACGCGCCGTCGACGCCGACAGCGACACCCGGTCCCCCGAACGATCGAGGAGCTGACCGTGGGAACCACCAGCCAGGACCCCGCTGAAGGAGCCGCCCCGATCGCCGTCCTGAGCGACGTGCTGGCGGCCGGCGCGGTCAGCGGCCCTTCCGGACGACCGGACTCGCCGGCGCCGGTGCGCCGCCTCGCGGTCATCACCTGCATGGACGCCCGCATCGATGCGCTCGGCGACCTGCGGCTCGCTCACGGTGACGCGCACATCATCCGCGTCGCCGGGGCGCGCATCGGTGAGGACGTGCTGCGTTCGCTCCACCTGTCGACCGCGATGCTCGGGACCCGCGCCTGCCTGGTGCTCGGGCACACCGACTGCGGGCTCGAGGACGAGGACGGGACGCTGGGCGACCGGCTCCGCGACCTCGACCCCATGCGCGACGACTGGGGCTGGTTCACCGACGTCGAGGAGGCGGTGCGTCACGACGTCGCCCGGCTGCTGGCGTGGCCCGGCCGGCCCGACCCCTGGGCGGTCGCGGGCGCCGTCATCGACGTCGACGACGGCTCGGTCCGTCCGGTGGTCCCGCCGAGCACCCACGCGTGAGCCGGTACGACCGCGACGTCCTGGCCGACCCCGGTCAGCACCGACGCCCGATCCCGCGGGTCGAGGTGGCGCCGGGGATGATCATCGAGGTCGCGGCGGACGGGTTCACCGGCGCGGCGGTCCGCTGCACCGGCGACGCGGTGACCCTGCGGGACCGTCGAGGACGTGAGCGCCGCTTCGGGCTCCACCCGGGCGCGTTCCTCGTCGACGACGTGCGTGTCACGCTGATCCCACCGCCCCGTCCGGTGGCCCCGGTCGTCCCCGCGGTGACCAACTCCGGCTCGCTCGCCGTGCCACGAGAGCCGGCGAAGGTCGCCCGGGCGGGTCGGATCCTGGTCGAGGGCATCCACGACGCGGCCCTCGTCGAGCAGGTCTGGGGTGACGACCTGCGCGTCGAAGGCGTCGTGGTCGAGGTGCTGCACGGCATCGACGACCTGCGGGGCGTGATCGACGCCTTCGGCCCCTCAGCGGACCGGAGGGTCGGCGTGCTCGTCGACCACCTCGTGCCCGGGAGCAAGGAGGCCCGCGTCGCCGCCGAGGTCGAGGGGCCCGACGTGCTGGTGACCGGCCACCCGTTCGTCGACGTCTGGGCCGCCGTCCGGCCCGAGGTCGTCGGGATCGCCGCCTGGCCGGACGTGCCACGAGGTGAGGACTGGAAGACGGGGACGGCGCAGCGGCTCGGCTTCAGCGACCCGCGGGAGCTGTGGCGCCACATCGCCCGGTCGGTGACCACCTGGCGCGACCTCGACCGCGAGCTCATCCGAGCGGTCGAGCGCCTCATCGATCACGTGACCGCGTCCGCCGCCTGACCGTCGTCGCGGCCGCCTGACCGTCGTCGCGGTCGCCGCTCTCGTCGAGATCACCCCCGTCGAGCCCTGCGGCCGCTTCGAAGCCAGCGAGCAGGAGGGCGTTGGCGACGAAGAGGTACACCCCGAGCATCACGATCAGGCCGATGGTGGCACCGCCGAACCGGTCCTCGACGCTGCCGAGCCGCAGGTAGGCGACGAAGCCGATGGAGAACAGCGTGGTCACGGCCGCGGTGATCGCCGCGCCGCGCAGGGTGTCTCGCCACCCGAGCCGATCCGGCGTGAACACGTTGTAGAGCAGGGTGAGGATCAACGTGAGCGCGGTGACCCCGACCACGAGCGCGAGCCCCCAACCGAGGATCGTTCCGGCCAGCCCATCGTCTCCCAGCGAGGTCAGCACCGCGACCAGCGGGAGCCCCGCGAGCACGAGGACCGGCAGCGCGAAGACCATCCCGACGGCCGTCGCCCGGCCCCGGAGGGCGGGGGCGGTCGCGTCCTCCTCGGTCGCGCGGCTGAGCGCACGCCGGAGCCCTCCGCCGTACGCGGTCGCGGGCCAGATCGTGAAGAGCACCGCCGCCCAGGACAGCGAGTCGCTGTTCTCGAGCAGCTGCTGGAGGATCTGGCCGGTCCCCGCGGGCCCGCTCTCCTCCGCCTGCTGCGCGAACTGCTCCAGCTGCGCATCACCCGCCACGAGACCGACGAGGCTGAAGGTGATGGTCAGCAGCGGGAGGGCGGACACGAGCCCGTAGAACCCGAGGCTGCTGGCCTCGAGCAGCAGCTCGCGGCCCGCGATCCGTTCCGCGATCCGGTTGATCCCCGGCGGCAACCGACGGGCGACGGCACGCCAACGCTCGCGTACCCGGTCGCTCAGTTCCGCCTCGGACACGTGACCCTCCACCTCGGCGAGGAACGGTAGGACCCGGTGCGGGTCGCGTCAGTTGCCGCAGCCGGTCGTCCGGTCGTGCGCGGCTCGGTTCGACGGGCGGCGATGCTCAGCCGGCGTAGATGGCGGTGACCGACGGACCGTCCGCGTGCACGCTCCAGCCCGGACCGAGATCGACGTGTCCGGGCAGGTCGCTCGGCGACATCCCCGGCTCGGCCAGCAGAGCCGCAGCCAGCCTGCCCTTGGCGACCTTGGTGCGTGCGGCGTTGGCCGAGCGACCGTCCGGGCGCAGGAACGCCACCTCGACCACGTCGAGTCCCGCACGGGTCTGCGTGCTCCACACGCGCCGGTGTTCCCCGGGGAGCAGGTCCCAGACGCGGCGGCCGCGGCCGAGCGCGGCGAGGTGTTCGGAGACCGCCTCACGCCAGAACCCGGCCAGTCCCCCGAGGCTCGGCAACGACGCCGTGAACTCGAGCCGGTAGGCCGGCACCGGGTCGCCCAGGGCGACCAGACCGAGCAGTCCGGACACGATCCTCACCTCGGCGCGGATCTGACCAGGTCGAAGATCGGCCAGGCCGGCGTTGCCGTGGACCACCCCGGTGTAGCGCCGGTTGGCCGGCGAGGTCGGGGCGTCGCCGAGCGAGACCAGCGAGGCGCGCTGCTCGACCGCACCAGCGGCGCCGACCCCCGCCAACCTCGCGACGGCCGCATCATCCAGGCCGGGAACGTCGTGCGCCAGCGCCTCGAGCACCCTCGTCCGCGCGTCAGCGAGCTCGGACCCCGGCAGCGTCGCTGCGTAGGGCGGACCACCGCCACCCTCGGACTTCCCCTTGGACGGCGGCAGGAGCAGCAGCGGACGGCGACGTGGCACGGTGGCTCCGGGGTTCGCGCAGGGGAGGAAGCGGGACTCGATCTAGAGGTGGGCGTGTCCGTCCCCGACGATCAGGGCACGGACAGCGTCGGGGTCGGACGCGAGCACCACGAGGACGTCGCCCGGGCTGAGGATGGTGTCACCTCGCGGGACCACGACCTCGCCGTCACGACTGACGCTGGTCAGGACCGTGCGTTCGGGCCAGGCCACGTCACGGACCGCCTGCCCAGCCACGGGCGATCCTGACTCGATCGCCAGCTCGACGAAGCGCACCCCCGTGAGGTCGCGGAGCTGCGCGGTGTTGCGTCGCTGCTGCACCGCGGTCCCCCGCGACAGGCCGAGCTGGTAGGCGCGGACCACGTCCTCGCGTCGCAGCATCCCCACCATCCGCCGGCTCGCGGGGTCGACCACGGGGACCCTCCCGACGTCCAGCGAGGCCATCCGTCGGACCGCCACGAAGACCGGGTCGTTCGGCGCCACCGTCAGGGCGCGCCGGGTGCAGAGCGCCCCTGCTGTGGCGCCCTCCCGCTCGGCGGCGTCACGGCGGGTCAGCACACCGACCAGCTGGCCGCGGTCGTCGACCACGGCAAAGCCGTTGCTCCGGCTGCTCGCGAACCGTGCCGCCAGCTCCTCACGGTCGGCATCCGCGGGGATGGTCGGGTGGTCGCGCGTCATGACCTCACCGACCTCGACGCGCTGCAGCACGTCCACGTCGTCGGGCCGACCGAGGACCACCCCGCGCCGTCGCAGGTTCGTGGCGTAGATCCCGTCGCCGTGGACGCGGTCGTGCAGGAAGACCGCCAGGCCGACCGCGAGCATCAGCGGCAGGACCAGCTCGTAGTCGCCGACGAGCTCGAAGACGATGAGGATCGCGGTCAGCGGTGCCCGAGCGGTCGCACCGAACACCGCAGCCATCCCGACGGTCGCGACCGCGCCGGGGTCGAGCGCCGGCAGGATCGGGAGGGCCGCGGTCCCGACCACGCCGCCGAGCGCCGCACCGGTCAGGAGCATCGGCGTTAAGGATCCGACCGAGGAACCGGCACCGACCGTGACCGACGTGGCCACGAGCTTGGCCACGAGGAGCACGAGCAGGAAGCCAGCCGCCTGCCAGGTGGTCCCCTGCTCGACGTCGAGGATGGCCTGGATGGGCTCGCGGAGCCCCGCGACGGGTGGCACCGATTCGCCGTCGCCGAGCACCTCGGGGACCAGGAGCGCGATCAGGCCGACGACCAGGCCAGCGGTGGCGACCGTCGCTGGCCACCCGATCCGCTGCCGGAGCCACCTCGACGCGATCGATGCCGCGCGTTCCCCCCGCTGGAAGCCGACGGCCACGACCACGGCGAGCAGGCCGAGCAGGGCGTAGACCAGCAGCTCGATGGGATCGCCGAGGGCCAGGTTCCGGCTGGGCTGGAAGATCAGATCCTCACCGACGAGCTGGCGCGCGACGACGGACCCGACGACGGATCCGACCACGACCACCTGGAGCGCGCCGCCGCGGACGCCGACCTGCAACACCTCGATCGCGAACAGCATCCCCCCGATGGGTGCGTTGAAGGACGCGCCGATGCCGGCAGCGGCGCCCGCAGCGACGAGGGCGCGCATCCGGCCCTCGCCGATCGGGACGAGGCGACCGATGAGCGAGCCCACCGACCCACCGATGAGCACGATCGGTCCCTCACGACCGCCGGAGGCACCGGTCCCGAGGGCGACGGAGGTCGCCGCGAGCGACCCGAGAGGCACCCGGCGACGGAAAGCGCCACCCCGGAGGGCGAGGGTCTCCATCGTGGACACGACACCGCCGCCAGCGGCCTCGGGGACCACGCGGGACACGAGGTAGCCGACGACCAGCCCGCCGAGCGCCGGGATGGTGACGATCTGCCACCAGGGCGCCGGGTCGGTCCACAGCAGGTGCTGCAGGAGCTCGACGGTCGAGATCAGCACCCAGGCGAGGGCGCCGGTCACGAGGCCGGTCGCTGCTCCGAGCCCGAGCAGGACCCCGTCGACGGTGCCTTCCGCCTGGGCCCGGCGTCGGACCGCGCCGAGGCCGCGACGGGTGAGTTCCCAGCCGTGGAGGACCGGGCGTGGGACGCGTAGCCCGTTCACACCCGCGCGGCGAGCACGGCAGCGAGATCGACGTCCGCGGTGGTGGGGAACACCAGGTGTCCGTTTCCGACCCGTTCGTGCGGCCCGATCCCGACGGCGAGCATCCCGGCGGCCAGCGCAGCGTCGACGCCAGCGGCCGCGTCCTCGATGACGGCGCAGGATTCCGGGTCGACCCCGAGGTCGCGAGCCGCGGCCAGGAAGAGGTCCGGAGCGGGCTTGGCGACCTCGACGATCGTGCCGTCAGCGACGACGTCGAACCGGTCCGCGATACCGAGGGCGGCGATCACCCGCGGCGCGTTCTTCGACGACGACCCGATCGCGACGGCGAGGCCCCGGTCGCGGCAGGCGTCGATCAGCTCGACCGCCCCCGGCAGCAGATCAGACGGCGACATGTCCGCCAGCAGCTCGACGTACCGCTCGTTCTTGCTCGCCATCATGCGGGCGAAGTCGTCCTCGGCCACCTCGCGTCCGTCGAGCAACAGCCGGAGCGAGTCCGCGCGCGACACGCCACGGAGCGCCTCGTTGGCCCGCCGGTCGAAGGGCAGCCCCTCGGCGTCGGCGAGCTCCTGCCAGGCGAGGTAGTGGTACTCGGCCGTGTCGGTCAGGACCCCGTCGAGGTCGAAGATGACGGCCTGGATGGCGGTATCTGCCACGCGTGTCGCTCCTCCGGAGACGCGTGCACGGTAGTGGGCTGGGTCGCTCGGTCGGTCGTGGTCTCCCCGACCTCGAGGTCCGCGAGCCACCGGACCAGCTCCTCCGTGCGCCGCTGACCCGTGATGCCCTTGTAGCCGGCCAGATCCTCGGACAGGGAGTCGACGGCTGCGGCGAAGCGCGACCGACGCGCCGTGGTCGCCACGACGGTCGCCAGAGGGGCTCGGTGCACCCGGATGAGGAAGATCCCGAGGCCCACGTCACGGAGCGGCAGCGTGGTCTGCCGCTCGGCCCGGAACGTCAGCTCCCCGGGAGTGGGGACGGGCGGAGCGACCACGCGGACCCGAGGATGGTGGGCTGCTGCCGGATCGTCGGTCAGCCCCCAGACCCAGCGGACGTGGGGTCCTCGGCGATCGCGAGTGCCACCGCTTCCGGCAGCCGGTGCGCCGGTGCGACCGCTGTGAGCCGTTCGAGGACCACCCGCGGATCGCCGAGGACGGGGCGGCCGAAGTTCGGTCCCACCTCGCTGATCGAGCCGTCGGTCGAGACCCGGACGCCGGTGCCTGGGACGGTGATCGCTGCCGGATCAGCGTCAGCAACGAGGGGGCCGCGTCAGCCACGGCGGCTGCCAGGCGCAGACCGACCTCGACGGCATCCTCAGCGGCGAGCGACGGTGACGACGCCGTCCACGGACCAGGATCACGCCCCAGTGCATCACGCTTCGCAGCGACCAGGTCGACGACCTCACGGTCGAGCCGGACCAGCGTCCGCGGTCCATCGTCGTCGACGTGTTCGGGGACGGCTCGCGCCAGCGGCCACAGGTCCGGACGGACCTCCCGCGTCGGTTGCACCGCGAACGGCACCACGGGCGGAGGCAGTACCGATCCCGGCCCGTTCACGGCTGCACGCTCAGCCCTTGGAGTCGCCGAACCCACGGCTGAGGAACTCGGCCGCGAGGTCCGAGCACGTCGGGCACATCGGGTAGCGCGCCGGATCACCGTCCGGCTTCCAGCGCTTGCCGCAGAGGGCGGTCACCGCGGTGCCCTTGCGGCGCGAACGTTCGAGCTGTCGCTTGCTCACGTAGTGCGTGAAGCGATCGTGTTCGCCGTCACCGGAGGAGGGATCGGGGCGGACCTGCGGGTCGACGACCGGCGTGGCAGGAACGGTCGTCGAACGGGGGGCCGTCCTGGTGTCGGCGGCACCCGTCGCGGCGGTCGTGGTCACGGCATCCATGACGGGAACGGTACCGGCTCGCCCGGTCCTGGGTCGGGGCTCACCGTGGTTCGACGGCGTCCGCGAGCGCGGCGACCTCCTCGGCGCAACCCCATCCGAGGGTGACGCCTGCGCCCCCGTGCCCGTAGTCGTGGATCACCGTGCTCCCGGGGACGGAGCCGACGTCGCGTTCGAGGCGCACCGTCGGGCGGGCGGGCCGTAAGCCCACCGAGACGTCGAGCACCTCGGCGTCGGCGAGCTCCGGCGCCAGAGCGGTGCACCGGTCGAGGATGGCGGCGGTGACCTCGTCGTCCGGGGTGGTGTCGTCGCGGCCCGGCTCGACGGTGCCGCCGAGGATGCAGTCGTCCCGACGCGGGTGGACGTAGGTGTAGCCACCCGGGTGGTGCTCGTCTCGGAGGCTGACGGTCAGTCCCGGGTTGGTGGTCCGCACGATCTGGCCGCGGAGCGGGGTCAGCGAACGGTCACCGACCAGGTCGCGGGCCCCCAGCCCGGCGCAGTTCACCACCAACGGCGTCTCGCCGGCCAGGTCAGCGAGGCTGCCGAGCCGGGCCCGCCGTACGACCCCTCCCCCGCGGACGAAACGGTCGAGGAGCCAGGCCAGGTGCACCGGCATCTCGGCCAGCGGCACGGTGAAGGCGAGACCGTGGTCGTAGCCGGCTGGGAGCTCGTCCGGCCGGGCGTCGCGGACGTCAGGGACGGCGGCGCTCCACCAGGGACGGCCGGGCCGATCTCGGTACAGGGTGACGGTGTCGCGCAGGAGGACACCGCTCGCGTGGTCGCCCGCCGCCTCGTGCAGCACCCGGTAGGTGCGAGCTCCCCACACGAGGACACGATCCCGCGGCCCGACCTTGGTCGGGAACCACACCGCCGCCGCCAGCGCCGAGGTGGTGGCGCCCGGATCGTCAGCGGTGACGATGGCGACCTGCCGTCCGGTCGACTGCAGCACGAGCGCTGCCGTGAGCCCGACGACGCCGGCACCGACGACGACCGCGTCGAGATGACCGGAGGGTTCAACCATCGGGGAGCTGGCCGGTCTCGGGGTCCGCGAGCTCGAGCGCGACGGCCTCGAGGCGCTCGAGCAGCTCACCATCCGGAACGTGGTCAGCTCCGAAGCTCATCTGCCCTCCGGGTCGCGGGAGCCCACCCTACGCCGAGGCGTCGCCGGTACCGTCGGCGGACGGCTCGGACGCCCTCGACCGGCCACGACCACCGTTCGATCGGTACCTCGAACCTCACGGGCGTGCCTGTGACTGCCCCGGCGATCGACGAGCCCCCGGCGTCTGGCCCGGTGACCGGCGTCCGTGACGCCCGCAGGATCGCTGCGGTCGCTGCGGCTGAGCTCGAAGGACACGCCGACGATCGCGCTCTCGAGGCGGTCGTCGCCACCTTGCAGCTCGGGTGTCACGTCCCGATCGCCGTGGTCAACATCGTCCGACCCGACCTGCAGACCTACGCAGCCGAGGTCGGCGTCGGCACCCCGTGCACGCACGTCCCCGATTGGCTGTCGTTCTGCGCCGAGGTGGTCGACACCGGCAGCGCGCTGACCGTCGACGACGCCAGATCGCACCCGGTCTACGCCAGCAACCCGCTCGTCGCCGAAGGGGTCATCGGCGCGTACGCCGGGGTCCCACTGGTGGACGACGGCGTGGTTCTCGGGTCGGTCGCCATGTTCGACGCGGTCGCACGCGCGTTCACCTCCGCCGAGCTGGAGGTGCTCACCCACCAGGCGCAGCTGGCCTCCAGCGTGCTCGCGCTCCGCCGAGCGTCCCGCACCGATGCGCTGACCGGCCTACCGAACCGGGCGCTGTTCGACGACCGGCTCGCCCTGGCGGTCGCCCGGCTCGATCGGCACGAGACGCTGATCGCGGTGATGTTCCTCGACCTCGACGGCTTCAAGCTCGTCAACGACACCCGTGGCCACGCCGCTGGCGACCAGGTCCTCGCCGAGGTCGCCCACCGGTTCGCCGGGGTGCTGCGGCCATCGGACACGCTCGCCCGGGTCGGTGGGGACGAGTTCGTCGCCGTCTGTGAGGATCTGGCGTCGCCGGAGGATGCTGACGAGATCGCTGGCCGGCTCACCGCTGCCGTCGAGGACGGCCTCGAGATCGACGGGGTCCAGGTGCCGGTCGCGGTCTGGATCGGCATCGCGGTGACGGGAGACGCGGACGTCGACGTCAGGGCGCTGATGCGCACGGCGGACGAGGCGATGTACCGCGCGAAGCACCGTTCCGGGTCCAGCTGGTTCCGGGAACCCGCCGTGCTGCCGGCTCGGTGACGACGAACCCCCGGCAAGCACGGGGCCGTCCGGGGGTGTCGAGGAGTCGGTCTCAGGACCGGATGTGTTCCCTCGCGTTCCGCTCGGCATGTGTCAACATGGTGTCA
>NZ_JBBEBZ010000213.1:0-1733 GCF_040882075.1 Nitriliruptor sp. | reverse complement strand
TCCAGTACGGCGGCAGCGTCAAGCCCGGCAACGTGCGCGAGCTGATGAGCCAACCCGACATCGACGGCGCGCTGGTCGGGGGAGCCAGCCTGTCGAGCGACGACTTCGCGCTGATCGTCGGCCACCGCCGCAGCACCCGCTGATCGGTCGCCGTCGCTCACCGGCCAGTGTCCAGAAGGGGTGCGCCACGCGCGCCTTCGGTGCGGGGTGCGTCGGTGTCTCCGACCACGGTAGTAGCGTGGTCGGCATCTCGCGGGGGGACCCGTGCGCACCGGTGGGATCCGGTCTGCACGACTCGGCCGCGGGTACCGCCCGACGGAAGGAACCACGGTGGTCAGGGACAAGAGGTTCGGCTGGCGTCTGCTAGCCGCGACCGGTGCGTTCGCGATGGTCGCGACCGCCTGTAGCAGTGACGGTGGCAGCAGCGATGACGGCGCCAGCGACGACGACGGTCAGGCGACCGCCGACGACGGTGAGGCTGACGACGGCGGCGATGGCGGTGACTACTGCGCCGACAGCAGCGATTCGATGGTCCGCTGGGCCCACGAACAGGAGCCGCCGGACCTCCACCTGGACGACCCGGCCAACAACCTGTCGATCAGTTCCTGGATCCAGCAGGCGATGCTCGAGGGCCTGTACGGCGTGTCGGCCACGACCGAGTTCGTGCCCGAACTGCTCGCCGAGGAGGGCGAGGTCGTCGAGAACGACGACGGCACCGTCACCATCAACATGACCCTGCGCGACGGGATCCAGTGGTCCGATGGCGAGCCGATCACCGGCCAGACCATCCAGGACAACTTCGACCTGCTCATGGAGGGCTACGACTTCGAGAACGACGACGCGACCGACGCGGTCTACGCGCTGTCGAGCCGTCAGGGCTACGACCTGGTCGACCCCGACAGCTGGGAGGTCGACGGCCAGAACTTCTCGTTCACCATGGAGACCTTCTTCGCCGGCTGGCCGGCGATGTTCGGCCGCGTCCTGCCGACCCACGTCCTCGCGGACGGTGCGGCGGCCAACGACGCGCTGCGTGAGTTCCAGGTCGACGGCGAAGCGCTGCCGGCGTCCGGTCCGTTCCAGTTCTCCGAGTGGCAGCGTGGCGTCTCGATGACGCTCAGCCGCAACGACGAGTACCACGGCGCCAACGAGGTCAACGACGAGATCCAGAACGGCGGCGTCGCGTGCGCCTCCGGTGTTCAGATCAACTTCGTCACCGACACCGACGCGCAGATCAACGCCCTGCGTGCCGGCGAGGCCGACTTCATCTTCACCCAGCCGCAGGTCCAGTTCGGTGAGGGTCTGGCCGATGACGACCAGTTCACGCTGGCGTCCGAGGCCGGTCCGGTCTTCGAGCACTGGAGCCTCAACACCAACAACGCGCACCTGAACGACCCGAACGTCCGCGAGGCCCTGGCGTACGCCATGGACAAGTCGGTCGTGATGGAGTCGCTCTACGCGCCCCTGTTCGGGGACACGCTCCCGGTCGAGGGCCTCGGCAGCACCTACTGGCTCTCGAACAGCCCGAACTACTCCAACCTCCAGGGTGAGGCCGGCTACGGCCAGGGTGACGTCGACTCGTCGAACGCGCTGCTCGAGGAGTCCGGCTACAGCCAGAACGGTGACGGCGTCTGGGAGCACCCCGAGCGCGGTCCGCTGACCCTGCGTGTCTCCACCACCGGTGGCAACCAGCTCCGTGAGCTGCAGCAGCAGCTGCTGCAGTCGCAGCTCAACGA
>NZ_JBBEBZ010000212.1:0-10927 GCF_040882075.1 Nitriliruptor sp. | reverse complement strand
CGCGGATGCAGTCTGATGACGGCAAGTGGTGGGCGTTCGCCGGGCGACGGCTCGGTCAGCGACGCGGATGCAGTCTGATGACGGCAAGTGGTGGGCGTTCGCCGGGCGACGGCTCGGGCACCGACGCGGATGCAGTCTGGTGACGGCAAGTGGGATGGGCGGCGGGCGTCAGGCGCGGAGGACCCAGCGGGTCGCATCGAGGCGGCGGCCAGCCACCAGCGCGCCCCAGGCCGCCACGCCGCCGGCGGTCAACGCGGCTGCGGTCGGCAGGTCCGGCGCTGCGGTCGTCGGCACGAACGCCAGGACGAGCGTGCCGGTGACCACGATCGGCAGCGCGGTCCGGCCGACGCTCGCGAGGCCAGGGGCGGCGCCACGGCCGGCGGCGAGGTGGCCGGCGGCCAACGCCAGCGCCCCGCATCCGGCCGCGGTCAGCGCCACGGGGAGGTCGAGCAGGACCGGGACGGGTGGGACCAGCTGCCCGACGATGATCGTGCCGATGAGGCACCACGCGCCCACGGTCCCGAGGGCGGCCGCCGTGGCGGGCCCGGGTGGACGTCGGTGCGCCCAGATCCCGAACGCCGCCCCGGCGAGGACCAGAGCGACCGCGGGCGCCAGGCTCAACAGCGGCACTCCCCCGCCCGGCAGCCCGAGCGTTCCCTCCAGCCACCACGCTTCCGCCGGGTCGGCGCGTCGCAGCCCACGGCCGAAGGGATCGCCAGCGACCAGCGCGGCGGGCGCCACCGCGAGGAGGCCAGCGAGCGGGACGACGAGGACCGCGCGCCAGCGGAGCACCAGGCTCGCGATCGCTCCGGCGCCGGCCAACCGCAGCAGCTCATCGATGGCCAGCGCGCCGGGGTCGCCGCCCGCTCGAGCGACCGCGATGCCGGCTCCGAACACCAGCAGGACGCCGGCGCGTCGCCACCGTCGCGCCGGTGGCCAGCGTCGGCCGGTGTCGTGCCGCCACCCGATCCCGGCGCCGGCCACGACCAGGAACGTGCCCGGCAGGAGGTCGGCCGCGCCGATCCCGAGCCACGTCGTCGGCCCGAGCGCCGCAGGTGCCAGCAGGGCACCGACGCCGATGACCACCGCCGCCAGCACGACGATCCCGCGCGCCGTATCGAGCCCGTCCCACCTCGCCGGCTTCCTCGGCCGCCGGCCGCGTGGCTGCGCGCCACCTCGGGCCTCGTCGGTCCGGGTGCGGGTGCGGGAGGCGGGCGTGGCAGGCATCCACCCGACCGTAGCGACGGGTCGCCGCCCGCCTCGGCAGGTGCGCCCGGGTCGGCCGCGTGGAGGCTCGTGGGCCCGCGCCCTAGCCTGCGCGTCTCCGCCCCGGACCGTGGCGGATCGACGAGCAGCGAGGCAGAGACGTGGTCGAGGCCTGGACCGACGAACCGACACCGTCGGCGACGGTGGTGCTCGTCCGCGACGTCGACCCTGGCGAGGGCGAGGGCGAGGGCGAGCGCGCGAGCGGCGACGGTCTCGAGGTGCTCCTGCTCGAACGCGTGCTGAAGAGCGACTTCGCCGGCGGGGCGTTCGTCTTCCCGGGCGGCAAGGTCGACGACGCCGACGGTGACCTCCCGCCGGATCGGTGGCGTGGCCCCGACCCCGAACTGGACGCCGAGGAGCTGGGCTTCGAGGACCCGGCGATGGCGCTCGCCACACGTGCCGCGGCGGTACGCGAGACCTTCGAGGAGGCCGGGGTGCTCCTCGCGACGCGCTCGGACGGGTCGCCGTTGACCGGACGGGACCTGCGCTCGGCATCGTTCCAGGAGGCCCGTGCCGCGCTCAACGCCCACGGCCCCGTCGCCGACTTCCACGCCTGGCTCGACGAGGAGGACCTCGTCCTCGACCTCGCCGCGCTCGGGTTCTGGTCGTGGTGGGTGACCCCCGAGGGGCAGCACCGCCGCTACGACACCCGTTTCTTCATCGCCCGGGTCCCGGACGCGCAGCGTGACGTCGCCGCCCACGACGAGGTCGAGACCTCGAGCGCCCGGTGGCTGCCCCCCGCTGCGGCCCTCCGTGCTTCCGAGGACGGCGAGGTCGTGATCATCTACCCGACCCGCTGCAACCTGCGCGAGTTGGCGGTCTACCCGACGGCGGCGGCCGCGGTCGACGCCGCGCTCGCGGGTGCGTGCGACACCGAACGCACCCAGCCGGCCGCCGTGATGGTCGACGGCCGGGTGATGGTCCAGCACCCCCGCCGCGGCGAGCCCGAGCCGATCTGACGTCCGCGTCGAGCGGTCACCGGACGTTGCCGTGCGGCGTCCGGGGACCCCCTTCCATCGGCCACCGTCCGTCCCGTACCTTCGGATCACTTCCAGGACGGAGCGGGAGCCGTCGGGAGCGGGAGAGTGCGAGCGGCGGTCCGGATCCGGGCCGCCGCTCCACCCGTTCCAGGGCCGGAGCCGTTAGCGTCCGCCGCGTGGACCTGCCCCCCGCTCCCGTCGACCCGCGCACGTCGTGGGACCTGCCGGCGTTCGGGCAGATGCCGGTCACCGAGGTGCTGTCGGACACCGTGACGCGGGTCCTCGCGCCCAACCCGTCGCCGATGACCCTCGACGGCACGAACACCTACGTGGTGGGCCACCCGGGTCGGGCAGCGATCGTGGTCGACCCCGGTCCGGACGACGCCGACCACCTCGATCGGGTCGTGGCCACCGCGGCCGATCGCGACGTCGAGGTGGCCGCGATCGTCGTCACCCACCACCACGTCGATCACACCGAGGCAGCGGCCGCGCTCGGCGCTCGGCTCGGCTGTCCGGTGCACGCGCCGCTCCAGGCGGACACGGCGCACGCGGGTCGGGTGCTCGCCGACGGGGACGTGGTGGACGTGCCCGGGTTCGAGGTCCGGGTGGTGGCCACCCCCGGGCACTGCGCGGACCACGTCGCGTTCCGGCTCGGCGACGGGGCCCTGCTGACCGGCGACCACGTGCTCGGTCGAGGCACGTCGGTGGTGGCGCACCCGGACGGGGACCTCGTGGCCTACCTCGATTCGTTGCGGCGCGCCCTGGCGATCGGCGCGCACGTCCTCCACCCCGGGCACGGGCCGACGCTTTCGGAGGACCCGCAGGCGGTGCTCCACTTCTACGCCGACCACCGCGAGTTCCGGCTGAAGCAGATCCTGGCCGCGATCGACGCCGGCGCCGCCACCCCCGCCGAGCTGGTCGCGACGATCTACGCCGAGGTCGACCGTCGGCTCTGGGGGGCAGCGGAGGCATCGACGCGCGCCGCGCTCGACCACCTCGCCGCCTCCGGCCAACTCCGCACCGACCGAGATGGCCGGGTCCAGCGGACGGGCTGACGCCGGCTGTGGCCGGTCGGCCGCTCAAGTCATCACTCCGGGTGGTCGAAGCCTCGAGGTGGCTGTTCGGCGCGTTCACGTCACCCGCGTGCTTCGATCGTCGACACGACCACCGGAGGCGGACCGACCGTGGCGGAGTTCCTCGACAGCTTCGACGTCGAACGCAGCGCGCTGCTGACGGCGCTCGCGCACATCGAGGAGGTCTGGTCCCGGTTCCAGGAGCGCCGAGCCCTCGAGGTCGAGGGCGCCGAGGACTCCGACTCGCTGATCGCTTCCGAGCTCGCGATGGTGCGCAAGGACCTCGCGGCGACCGAGTTCACGGTCGGGATCTTCGGTCTCATCAAGCGCGGCAAGTCGACGCTGCTGAACGCACTGATCGGCCGCGAGGTCTCCTCGATGCACGTGACGCCGGAGACGGCGGTTCCGGTGTACGTCTCGTACGGGGACGCCCCGCAGGCGACCGTGCACTTCGCCGACGGCACGGTCAAGCACGTCGCGGTCGAGGACGTCAGCGAGTTCACCTCGCAGAAGGCCAACCCGAACAACCAGCTCGGCATCACCTTCGTCGAGCAGCAGGTCCCGGTCGGGTTCCTCCGCAACGGCACGCGCCTGATCGACACGCCGGGGCTCGACGACGCCGAGGCCGACGAGGTCTACACCGAGCGGACCCTCCAGGAGCTCGACGTCGTCGACGCCGGGGTGGTGCTGTTCCTCTCGCCCCCGACCGTCGGTGCGACCGAGCTGCGCTTCCTCGAGGAGGTCGTGGCGCGCGACCTCAAGAAGACGTTCCTGGTCTGCAACATGTACCCGCAGCACTTCCACGACCCCGAGACCCGCGACGCGGTGCTGCAGTACGTCGGAGAGCGCATCGTCGAGGCATCCCGGAAGGCACACCGCGCCGGCGAGGTGCGCGTCTACCCGGTCTGCGCGCTCGAGGCCTGGGAGGCCCGGCAGGCCGACGACATCGACAAGTGGAAGCGGTCCGGCGCCGACCGGCTGCTGCGTGATCTCGAGAACGAGCTGTCGAAGGGTGCCGGCAAGCTCGTCCTGCACGACGCTGCCGACCGCATCGAACGCGCCGCTGAGATGGCGAAGGCCGAGGTGCGGGTCCGCCAGCAGCTGCTCGACGACCCCGACCAGCTCGAGGGCTTCCGCCGCCAGCTGGACGCCAACATCTTCGACCTCGAGCGCCGCTTCGACGGTGCGGTGTCGCTGGCGTTGACGGACGTCGCACCGCTGAAGATGCGGATCCGCGGCCTGGTCCTGCAACCGTTCACGCGCGCGAAGAAGGACCTGAGCACGCTGGAATCCGCCGACGAACTCGAGGCGTTCGCGTCCCGGTTCCGGCGCCAGCTCGAGGTCGCGGGCGAGCTCGCCTCCCGTCAGTTCTCGGAGGGTCTCGAGCACATCGTCGGGGGGCTCCAGCTCCAGCTCGAGGAACGGTTCGAGGCGGTGATGACCGACCTGGCGCCGAACCTGCCGCAGGTCCGGTTGTCGTCGAACGCGCTGATCACCACGCCCGACCAGGTGCAGGCCATGCAGCGGGCGCGGGCCCGGACCCGCAGCGTGTCACGGACCTCGGCGTTCATCGGTGGCTTGGCCGGCGGCGGGTCCGCTCTCGTGGCGGCGGGCAGCGTGGTCCTCGGACCCATCGGCCTGCTCGGGGGCGCGCTCGTCGGGTGGAAGCTGTCGAGCATCGTGGCCGGGCAGCGGAACCTGGTGAAGGCGCGCGGCGCCGTGGTCGAACGGCTCGACGAGATCGCCGGTGAGCTGCTGCGGGACGTCGACCGCCAGGTCGACGGCGCGGTCGAGTCGGTGCGATCCGCGGTGGAACGCCGACGCCGGATGTTCGCTGAGGACCTCTACCAGCAGTTCGAGGTGGTCGAGCGGATCAGCGCCGACCCCTCGCAGCTCGAGCTGTACCGGCGCGACGCCGAACGGTTCGTCGAGGCGTTCGACGGCTGCGTCGCCCGCGCTCGCCGCGTGGTCGGCGACATGGATCTGCGGCTCCCCGAACTCGCCCGATAGACGCGGCTGACCGCCTGAGCCGTACGTCGGTCACCGGTCCTCGGATGGTTCGAGAGCCGAGAAGTGCGGAGCGAGTCGTCGCGCGAGGTTCTTCAGGGCGCTGCGACCGACCTCGGCGGGGGTGACGATCAACGCGTGTGCTGGGTCGGCCCAGAAGCCTTGGTCGACCGGATCCTCCACGACACCTCCGGGTGCCTCAGCGTCGACCACGCCGGCGTTCGCGAACCACACTTCATCGAAGGTCCTCGCTCCGATCAGGTCGGCGGCTCGCCGCCCGAGTGCCTTGACGGTCCCTTCGAGGTAGACCGAGACGCCAGCCAGATCATCGCTCGTCGCCACGAGAGGAAAGGTCAAGGCGGCGCTGCTGAGCCGAAGGCCTCCGGCGCCGTCCGGCACGACTTGGGTCGGATGGACGAGCCGCAACAGAGTTTCGTCATCAGCGACCTGCTGTGCGCCGTCGCGGTGCATCAGGAGGCGCGCTCCTCCCCCTGCCTGAGTGATGTCACGAGGTCATCCACGACCTCCCAGAGCGCGTCCGATGAGACCTGGATGCCTCGACGTTCGTCCGCCACCGCGGCGTCGCAGGCCCGGCCAGCCGCATCGAACTCCACCTCGACATCGAGGCCGGGCAGGTGCCACTCGAGCTGCAACCCGCCGAGAGCTGTCGGAACGACGGAAGGGCGGGGGCTGGAGAGCGGCAGGCGTCGTCGGATGAACTCCAGGATGCCCACGATGGCGTTGTCGGTGACCGCCTCGGAACCGGGACCTGCCCATCCAGGCCGCAACTGGAGGATCTGGCCGATGACCTGACCGAACTCGGGGTCGAGCCAGACGAAGCCAGGGTCATCGGCACGGACAGACACGTTCGACGGCGTCACGTGAACGCTCATGAGGTGGTCAGGTGCGCTGGACGAGGATGCCCGTCCAGCCGGTGCGTCGGCGAAGGCGAGCTTGGTCATCGCTTCCGATCCCATCTCTCGTGGAGGGCAGGCGTCGTGAGTGCGGTGAAGTGCGTCACGATCAGGCGTCGACCCGTGGCCACCGCGTCGGGGAGCGAGGCGAACTCGGGAGATTCGAGTGCCGCCCGGAACGTCAGTTCGATCTGCTGCACCCCCACGTCTCGTTGACGGCAGTGAACGTAGAGGGCTGCGTTGCGCTCGCCATCTACTTCGTACCGCAGTTCGATCTTCGGCTCTGGGGTTCGGACGTCCTCAGCGAAGCGGGCCGGTACCGGAGGGTCGACGCCCCGGAGCACGTCCCACAAGCTCGGAGCTTCGATCACGTTGACGTAGGTCAGTTCGAGCTGGAAGGGCTCGATGGAACCGATGTCCTCCGTGGAGACCCATCCCGCGAACTCGGTGAACCGCTCGGCGAAGCTGGACCACAGGTCTTCCAGATGAGGGTAGGACGTCCCATCGCCACGCCAGTTGTGAACGAAGCGGTCGTTCTGTAGCTGGACCAGGCGTTCATCGTCCTCGCTGATGAACCACGACCGGCGGAGGGGCGGTGGTCCGACCTGCAACTGGAACAGCGGTTGTCCCCGCGCCTCTGCCTCGAGGTACGGCTCGATCGGGGGTAGATCGCGTACACGCGGATAGCGGTCACGGATGAGTTCCCAGTAGCGGCCGACGTGAGCCTGGGCCAGTCCCGGAAGGGGGTGGAACAGCACGGCGATCGCGACCTCGCGCAGTGGGGGGCTACCGAACTCCGGTAGACCCGCGGGACGCTCGGGAAGCGAGGGCAGTTGCACGGCCACCTTCGACAGTCAGACGGGCTCGACGGACGCAACGAGAAGCGTAGGCGCTACCCCACGGTACGACCCGCAGGTTGCCGCGCGGATGCCTCAGCTGCCTTCCGGGTGCGCTTCACACCGGCGCGCTTCAGCACCGCGGCGGGGACACCGGCCTCGCGCCACGCGGCGTAGGTGATGCCCTTGCGCTCCGAGTACGGGGCGGCGGCGTCGACGAAGCCCTGTTCGAGCGACTCGAGGTCGACGTCGTCCTGCAGGTCGATCAGCTTGGCCTCGAGGTCGAGCCGCTTCTGGATCAGCTCCACCCGCTTCGCGGGGTCCGGTTCACCGTCGATCGAGCTCTGCACGTCGGCGATCTTCGTCTCGACCGTGCCCTTGTCGACCTTGCGGCCGGGCTTGCGGTCGGCCTCGATAGCGGCGAGGTACTCACGCACCGCGCGACCTTGCGCGCGGCCTTCGGCCAGCGCGGCCTTGTGTTCGTCGCTCATCGCGAACCGCTTGTCGGACTGCTTTGCCACGAGATGTGCCTGTTCCCCGGGGGACCCGGTCACGACTATGCCTCCGCGGGATGGTGGCGACTATGGCGTCGCTCCGGAGGATGCGTGTTGCACCGTAGCGTGGCGGCCGGTATCAGCGTCGAGGTGCGCGATGGGACCCGTGTGGGTCCGCGGTATGGGACGGCGTCGAAGGAGCGGCGACGGGAAGGCGTAGCTCCAACACGGCACCATCACCGACGGGGGTATCGACCAACCGCAAGGAACCGTGCATGGCCTGCGCCAACCGGCGTCCGAGGAACAGTCCGACACCCACCCCGCCGGTGCGCATGGTCATCGGATCCTCGAGTCGGTGGAAGCGTTCGAACACCGCCTCGCGCTCCGCCGGGGGGATCCCTGGTCCGTGATCGATGACGCGGACCCGGACGTCGTCACCGTCGGCGTCCACCTCGACCTCGACGGGGGTGTCGGGCTGGGAGTACCGCGTCGCGTTGTCGAGCAGCGCGTCGACGATCTGCGCGGTCCGAGCACCGTCCGCGTGGGCGAGTGGCAGGTCATCGGCGACCACGCAGGTGACGGTGCGCCCGCTGGTCGCGATACGGACACGATCGACCGCCGTCCGGACGAGCGGGCCGACGTCGACCGGTTCCGCGTGCACCAGGTCGGCGACATCGGCGTGTTCGAGCCGGGTGACCAGCAGCAGGTCCTCGACGAGTGCGTGGAGGTGGTCGGCCCGGTCGACGATGCGGGTCAGCGCCTCGGCGCGTTGGTCGTCGTCGAGCTGGTCGCCGCGGCGCAGCAGGACGGACGCGAACCCACGGATCGGTGTCAGGGGGCTGCGGAGCTCGTGCGACACGCGGGCGACGAAGTCGGAGCGCAGCCGCTCGAGCTCACGCTGGCGGGACACGTCGCGGACGACCACGACGGCGCCGGTGCAGCGGCCGCGGTCGTCGAAGGTGAACGCGTGGCTCTCCCGGACGTCGCGGACGGTCCCGTCGGCGTCGGTGAACTTGGCGTCCTGTTCGAGGACCGGGGTGCGCTGCTGGGCCGTCGCGAGCGTCCAGCGGCCCGTGACCGGATCCGCGGCCGCGTGCACGCCGGCGGTCAGCACCTCGTCGATGGGGTGGCCCACGGCGTCGGGGGTGGCGCGTCCGGTGAGGCGCTGCATGGCGGGGTTCCACACCTGGATGCAGCCCGCGCCGTCGAGCAGGACGATGCCGTCCGATGCGCCGTCGACCACCCGGACGAGGCGGCCGTGCTCGGCCTGCTGCTCGGCCAGGAGCGCGGAGGCCCGCAGCGACGCTCGGAGCGCCAGGTGGATGGCGGCGGCTGGTGCCAGCACGAACGGGACCAGTTCGGGGCGCAGTTCCCACAACGTCGCCAGCACGATGCCGACCGACGTCATCCCGAGGTTCGTGGCGACGTGGAGTGCGAGCTGACGCCGCAGGGTCCGCATCCAGCTGGCGTCGGACAGGCGCATCGCCAGCAGGCCTGCGAACGCCAGCGTCGAGGTCAGGCCGTACCCCAGCATCGCCACCGCCACACCCAGCACGGGTCGGCCGGCCACCAGCGGGCCGACGGCCGGGAAGGCCGCGAGGATCGCCCCGGCGACGCTCACCGACAGCACCGTCGAGCCGAGGTTGAAGCCCACCTTCACGGGGGTCCGCAGCGACGCGACGTGGGCGAGGACGACCCCGATCGTTGCCGCGAGCGCTACGTGCACGGGGGACATCAGCAGCAACGCGGCGGTGACCGCCACCTCGATGAGGGTGAACCCACCCGCCTCGCGGTCCCAGCGGAAGACCACCTCGGTGCGTTCGGCGATCGCGATGGCGACGACCAGCACGACCGCCTCGAGCAGGCCCGGCCACCCGGGACTGCTGAGGACCACCGAGACGCCGATGACCCCCGCCGCGAGCGCGACGAGGGTCAGGACGTACCCGGAGGTGTGCTCAGCCACCTCGCTGCTCGATCCCGGCGCGGGGCCGCAGGTGGTGGACCGTCGGTCGACGGGTCACGGGGGATGCGGTGGGCCTGCGAGCATAGAAGGGGGTTGGAAGGGCCTCAGAGCCAGCTGAAACCCTGGATCGTGACGGTCGTGGTGTTGCCGCCCTTGTCCGGACCACGGTCCTTCGGGACGGCGCTGGCGGGCGCGGCAGCGCCGAGCAGCATCGCCGACACGGCGACAGCAGCGACGAGGGCGCGTGTTCGGCGGTGGGTTGCGGGGATCACGGTGCACCTCGATCCGGTCGGTGGGACGGTGCCGGGAGGTGGCCCCCGTCCTCACGCTCAGTATGCGGCAGTGACGGAGCGTTGTGGATGGGCGGGGTGGGTGGTTCTTCGCCCGATGGTCGGTGACCCGATGGGGCTAGTCACCTCGGAGCTCACGGGCCGGCCCGGGCGCCGCCCGGGGTCCGTGGTCCGGTTCGTGCGGCCGGGGAGCCCTCTTGAGCGCCCGCACGTCCGTCCGACGGTGCCGTTCGGTTCGGAGGGCCGGACAGGGGGTGGGTATGGTCCCGTTCCCCCCGGCAACGGCGCCTGGGGCGTCGAGCGCACCCGTGCGCGGGAGGTAGGAACCGTGACCTTCGAGCTGCCGAAGGCCAAGTCCGTCGCTGAGAACCCGACGCAGGCTGAGCTGCGGGAGTGGGCCCTCGAGCTGATGCCGGCCGACCACATCAGCGAGACCGAGTTCGGCAACCTCCATTACAAGGCGCGGATCGTGTCGCGGCTGGGGAAGTCGACCTTCTTCGTCTCCGACGAGCCGAACGCCAAGCCCACCATCTCGCGCGAGGAAGCCGCGGAGTGGGCCCGCAAGCAGGACGAGTACATCGCCGACCAGGACATGATCCTGATCGAGGGCTACATCGGTCCGGACCCCGGGTTCCGCACCGCCTGCCAGCTCTACATCGAGAAGGCCAACGCCAACGTCCCCGGGATGCAGCAGCAGCTGTTCTTCCCGCCCGAGGAGACCGGCTTCAGCCCCGAGTTCACGGTCATCTACACCCCGAACCTGGGCGCGCCGGGCAAGCCCGACGACTGCCTGATCACCATCGACCTCGTCAACTACGTCACCCGCGTCTTCGGTTCCGACTACTTCGGTGAGTCGAAGATGGGTGCCCTCCGGATGTGGAACAAGCTGGTCTACGACCGTGGCGGTCTGGCGATGCACTCGGGCGCCAAGACCTTCCCGGCCGACCAGACCCCGGACGGCGAGGAGCACCTCGCGCTGATCATCGGCCTGTCGGGCACCGGCAAGACCACCACGACCTTCCGCAACGTCATGGGCTCGCTGCCGGTGCAGGACGACTTCATCGCCCTGATGCCGGGCGGCGAGGTGCACACCAGCGAGGCGGG